>JAGOCU010000447.1 GCA_017998555.1 Thermoflexales bacterium | reverse complement strand
GATCCTCCGCATGGCCCGGCGCGAATACACCCGCCACGTGCTGCGGCGGCGCTTCGTTATTGCGCTGTTGATGCCGCTGCTCATGATCGTCTTCATCAGCGCGATCCTGACCGTCATCATCACCCTGGTCGAGCAGTCCGATCGCGGCGTGATCGCCTACGTCGATCCCGCCAACGCGCTGGCGCGGGCCAGCGTCCCAGCCGAAAGCGTCAACACATTCGTGCGGGTCAACTCGGTCGATGAGGCCCGGGCCCTGTTGCGCGATGGAACGGCCATCGCCGCCTTTGCCCTCGCGCCCGACTTTGGCGCGACGCGTTCGGCCGAATTGATCTTTTGGGAGCGCCGGCCCTCGCGCGATGTTGAGCGCGCCTTTGAACGTTTTGCGGCGACATCTTTGCTCGCCGAGCGGCCAGTCGACATCCAGAACCGCATCGCCCAGGGTCCGACCTATACCTTCGAGTCCAGCGACGGATCCCGCGTCACCGACGAGATCGGTTTGATCGCCGGATTCGTCATCCCCATCCTGCTGGGCATCCTCTTCATCGTCGCGCTCTTCAGCGGCGCGCAGTATCTGATGCAAGCCGTCATCGAGGAAAAAGAGAATCGCACAATGGAGGTCATCGTTACCAGCATCTCGCCGCTGCAGTTGATGTCGGGCAAGGTGCTGGGCCTGGCCGGGGTCGGATTAACCCAGGTCGTCACCTGGACCTCGGCGCTGCTGATTGCGCTGAGCCTGGCCAGCCAGCGCCTGCCTTTCCTCAAGGCGGTCCGAGTCGAACCGGGCTTTATCGCCCTGGCGCTTTTGATGTTCGTGCTGGAGTATTTGCTGTTCTCAGCCCTGATGGGCGCCATCGGTTCGCTGGTGACGTCGGCCAAGGACGGGCAGAGCCTGTCCGGGCCGCTGGTCCTGCTCGCGATGACCCCCGAGTTTTTCATCCCCGTGTTCTTTATCGCCCCGAATGGACCGATCGCCGTCGGCCTCAGCCTGTTCCCCCTGTCCGCGCCGCTGGCCCTGCTCCTCCGCTATGCAGCCGCGCCCGTGCCGATCTGGCAGGTCTTTCTGGCGATGGCCCTGCTCGCAGCCAGCGTGGTCGGGGCGCTTTGGCTGGCCTCGCGGGTGTTCCGGATCGGGATGCTCGAGTATGGCCGGCGGGTCAGCCTGAAAACGGTCTGGGAGGGCCTGCGCGCGTGAAAACGACGTTGATCATTCTGCGGCACGAGTTCATCGGCCTGATCAGCCGCAAGGCATTCTGGTTCGGCATCATCGGTGTTCCGCTGCTGACGGGCGTCATCATCGCCATCGTCATTGCCACCAGCGGGATTGCCACGGTCGCGGCGGTGGAATCGCGCGAGCAGACGGTGGGTCGCCCGCTGGGGGTGGTCGACGCGACCGGGCGGGTCGGGACAGCCCTGCCCGACGGCGGCTGGCGGACCTTTCCCAGCGAATCGGCCGCGGCCGCCGCGCTCGCGCGAGGAGAAGTCTCGTTGTACTTCGTGGTGCCGGCGGATTACGCCCAGACCGGCGCAGTCCGCGTCATCGCCAATCAATTCAGTCTGATCGACACCTCGTCGATGACGGACCGCTTCAGCGCCATCCTCAAGGATGCCTACATCGCCGACCCGGCGCTGGCCAAACAGCTCGCCAAACCCGTTGTTGTCTCGGGCCGGGCCGATGCGGCCCCGGCTCGAAACGGGTCGCGCCAGACCGGGCTCGACGCGAGCGGGTTTTCGCCGCTGGCGATCGGCGCGGCGATCATGCTCATGACCACCCTTCTGACCGCGTCGAGCTTCATGATGCAGACCATCACCACCGAAAAGGAGAATCGGGTGATCGAGGTCTTGATGTCGTCGGCGTCGCCGATCCAGCTTCTGGCCGGCAAGATCCTGGGCCTTGGGCTGGTCGGTTTTGCCCAGCTCGCCCTGTGGCTGTTCTCGGCCCTCTCGGCCCTGAATCTGGCTCGCTCGGTGCCGTATGTGTCTACGTTGCTCGGCTCGATTACACCCGCGATCATCACCTGGCTGGCGGTGTATTTTGTGCTGGCCTACTTCATCTATGCCAGCCTGATGGGCGGCCTGGGCGCGCTGATGCCCGGCTCGCGCGAGGCCGCCCAGTACACCTTTTTCGTGATCGTGCCCGTCCTGATCCCGGTCTATATCAACCAGGCGATCATGTCGCAGCCCAACAGCGGGATCGCGGTGTTCCTCAGCATGTTCCCGCTCACCGCGCCGACAGCGATGGTGATGCGGATGACCCTGACCGCCGTGCCGGACTGGCAGCTGGTTTTGACGGCTGTGGGGATGGCCATCACCGCCGTGCTGGCCCTGTTCGCCTCGGCCCGTGTGTTCCGGGCGCAGACCTTGCTGGCCGGCAGCAAGCCGACGATGCGCCAGGTGCTTCAGGCGTTGAGAGGATGATGTTCATGCGTCATGCGTCATCCGTCATTGCTTGACGTGCTGATTGGCGTTTACAGGAGAACGGGAGAACGGGAGGAGCGGACAATACCGAATCCTCCCGTTCTCCCTTTCTCCTGCAAATGGCTCGCCCTAGCCGAGGCTATCGCCCGGATCGGCGCCCGGCGCGTCATGGGTGTGGTCGAGGACGGCAGCCATGCGCTCGAGCGCTTCCATGAGCTGTGAACGCGGACAGCCGAAGTTCATCCGCGAGTA
>JAGOCU010000056.1:8445-9791 GCA_017998555.1 Thermoflexales bacterium | reverse complement strand
GGCCGAGTTCGACGAAAAGGAAGCGACCAAGACCGCCGAGCGCATGCTGAGCTCGCGGTTTGACCTCGAGGATTTTCTGGGCCAGATCCAGCAGATCAAGAAAATGGGACCGCTCGGCGATCTGCTCAAGATGATCCCGGGCTACAACCAGATCAGCAAGGATGTGTCGCCCGAAATGACCGAAGGGCAGATGAAGCGGACAGAGGCCATCATCTACTCGATGACGCGCAAGGAGCGCCGCGATCCCAATCTGCTCAATGCTTCGCGCAAGCGCCGCGTCGCGCGGGGCAGCGGCACCGAAGTCCAACACGTAAATGAACTGCTTCGGCAGTTCAAACAGGCGCAGACAATGATGAAACAGATTCAAGGGAATCCGCGTCTGCGCAACATGATGAGAAAACCGTAGCCCACAAGGGTTGCGACACACGCACAGGAGAACATCAACTATGGTTCGTATTCGATTGCGCCGCATGGGCGCCAAAAAGCAGCCGATCTATCGCATCGTTGTCGCCGACAAGGAATCCCCCCGCGACGGCGCCTTCATCGAGATCATCGGGCAGTACAACCCGCGCACCCAGCCTGAGACCGTTGTCGTCCAGGAAGACCGCGCCCTGTATTGGATGAAAGTCGGGGCCCAGGCCAGCGATTCCGTGCAGCAGCTCTTCCGCAAGACCGGGACCATGGATCGCTACACCCGCCTGATGAAGGGCGAGACGCCCGAAACCCTGATCGGAGAGGCAACGGCCGCATACGCCGCGACGCCGGTCCCGAGCCCGAAGACCCGTATCGGCCGGGTGACCAAGCCCAAGGCCAAGAAGGCGGAATGAAAGAGCTCATCGAATTCATGGCTCGCGGCCTGGTCGATGATCGTGATGCCGTCGCCGTCGCGGAAATCCGCGACGGCCGGCAGACGGTGTATGAACTGCGGGTCGGTGAAGGCGAAACGGGCCGTGTGATTGGCCGCGAGGGCAAGGTTGCCAACGCCATGCGCGTGCTCGTGCGGATCGCGGGCGAGAAGACCGGCGAGCGGCGGGCCAATCTCGAAATCGTCTGATGCCCGACGCGCCTGCGCTGGTTGAAGTTGGGCGGGTGACCCGCGCCCATGGCATTCGCGGCGAGGTCAAAGTCGATGGCCCGGCCGACCTGCTCGAAGCGCTCGAGGAGGTCACCCGCGTATTTGTCCAGCCCGGCGGGGCGGATCCCCGCGCCGTGACCCGGATCGGCGATGTGGCCGGGTTTTCGGCCGCGCTCCGGCAATGCCGAATGCACCAGGGCGCCGCGCTGCTGGTCCTCGACGGCGTGCCCACCCGGAATGATGCCGAGGCCTTGCGGGGCGCGCGCATCCA
>JAGOCU010000056.1:0-8345 GCA_017998555.1 Thermoflexales bacterium | reverse complement strand
ATCGTGGGCACTCGGAATGTCTCTGCCTATGGCCGCGAAGTGGCCGAGACGCTTTCCCGCGACCTCGCCGCGAACCGTTTGACCATCGTAAGCGGGCTTGCCCGCGGGGTCGATGGGGCTGCCCATCAGGCCGCGCTCAAGGCCGGCGGGCGGACTGTGGCCGTGCTCGGCTCCGGGGTGGACGTGATCTATCCCCCGGAACATCGCCGGCTTGCCCAGCAGATCTCCGAAAATGGCGCGGTGATCAGTGAGTATCCGCTTGGCACGCAGCCCGACGCGATGAATTTCCCGCCCCGCAACCGCATCATCAGTGGCTTGAGTCTGGGCGTTGTGGTTGTCGAGGCGGACGAGAAGAGCGGCGCGCTGATCACCACCACCTATGCGGCGGAGCAGGGGCGGGATGTCTTTGCGGTGCCCGGCGGGATCTTCAGCCGGACCAGCCGGGGGACGAACAAACTGATTCAGGACGGCGCCAAGCTCGTCACCTGCGCGACCGACATTCTCGAGGAGCTGAACCTGGAGATGGTGGCCAAGCGGGCCGAGGCGCAACTGGCTCTGCCGGATGATGACGCCGAACGAAACGTCCTCCAAACCCTGACCCGCGACCCCATGCCCATCGACGACGTGATTCGGCGGACCAACCTGCCTGCCTCCGTCGTCGCCGGCGCGCTGGCCATGCTCGAATTGAAGGGATTGGCCCGTTTGGCGGATGGCGCCCAATACACCCGCGTTTCCTAGGAGACACCATGTTTCATGCCCTCATCATGGCCGGCGGGAGCGGCACCCGGTTGTGGCCGCTCAGCCGAAAGCTGATGCCCAAACAGGCCCTGGCCCTGCTCGGGGATCGGACCATGTTCCAGGTCACCGTAGAGCGCCTGGCGTCCATCATCCCGGTCGAGCGAGTGCACGTGGTCACGAATGCCCAGATGGCCGAGATTTTCGAGTTGCAGCTCCCGGGTTTGCCCAAGGACAATTTCGTCATTGAGCCCAGCGCCAGGGACAGCGGTCCAGCCGCGGCGCTGGGCATCGCCCGGATTTTGCGGATCGATCCCGACGCCACGATCGCGATTCTTTCGGCCGATCACCATATCGGCAATGTGGATGGATTTTTGCGCACGCTCGCGCTGGCCCATGAAGTCGCCCAGCGTGGCTATATCGTCACCCTGGGCATCACCCCTACCTCGCCGTCAACGGGCTTTGGCTACATCGAGCGCGGCGCCGAGCTGCCAGACCTGGCGCCCCGCGCGGACGGCCTGCGCGCCTATACGGCCAACCGTTTTGCCGAGAAACCGTCGGTCGAAATCGCGCGCGCATACGTGGCGGGCGGGGCGCACTCGTGGAATGCCGGGATGTTCATTCTGCGCGGCGAAGTGGGCTGGGCCGAGTTCGTTCGTCAGCAGGGATCCATGGCCGCCTCCATCCAGGCCGCGGTGAATGTGTTTGGCACGCCGGGCTACACAGCCGCGCTGGCGTCGGCCTGGGCGGCTGCGCCCCGCAAGTCCATCGACTTTGCGATCATGGAGGGCGCCCAGAAAATTGCCGTCATCCCGGTTGATATTCAATGGAGCGATATCGGCAACTGGGCGACCCTGCTCGAGGTGCTGTCCGCCGATGACAATGGCAACGTCGTTGTCGGCGATCACCTCGGGCGGGACACAGAGAACTCTCTGGTGCGCTCGGACAACAGCCGCCTGATTGTGACGATCGGGGTGAGTAACCTCATCATCGTGGACACCCCGGATGCCTTGCTCATTGCGCCAGTCGATCGCGTGCATGAAGTCCGTGAAATCGTCGAAAAGCTGAAAGCGGAGGGCCGGACCGACCTGCTCTAGAAGCCGCCTATAAAACTTCCGGCGAGATCACCATCCCCGCGCGAAGCGCGGGGATGGTGATCTCGCTCATGGTTATCAGGATCACTTCCAGCCGCGCGTAAAATGGGCGGACCCGATGGGCACCTTAATCGACTACTTCCGCATTCTGCTCCGTCGTTGGTGGCTCGTCCTGCTGCCCGTTGTGGTCATGGCTGGATTGACCGTATGGAGTAATCGGAACGCGCCACCGCCGGGCAACTTCGCCGTGAGCATGCGCTTTGCGGCGGGTCTGCCGCCTGAACGCGCGACCGGTGTCTACAACTACGATCGGCATTACGACTGGCTGGCCTCGGAGTACATCGCCCAGGCCTTTGCGTTCACGATCCCGAGCAACCAGTTCGCCCAGGCCGTTACGCGCCGGCTTCTCGCCCAGGGGGTCACGCTCACGCCGGGCGAGGTCGAGTCGAGCGTCAGAGCAGACCATACCTCGAGCGTCATCAAGGTGTCGTTGACCTGGCGCGATGCGGGTCAACTTGAGAAAATGGCCGAGGCCGTCAGCGCTGAGCTGTCCGAGAATGGGGCCGCCTACTGGCCACAGCTCACCAACCCCGGTGGCGCGCCCGTGCGCCGGCTGGACGTGCCGGTTGTGGTCGCGTCGGCTCCGCCGCTGCGCGACACCTTCGATCTGCCGGTGCGTCTGCTCATCGGTCTGGCGATCGGGGTCTTTCTGGCGTTTGCGCTGGATGCCCTTGACCCGGTGATGCGCGATCGGCGCGCGCTGGACCGCCTGGGCCTGCCCAGCCTGGCCCGCATCCCCCGGCCATGACGCTGCCCGCTTTGGTGCGCGGCGCGGCGCGGCGCTGGTGGCTGGTCGTGATTCCGGCGATCCTGGCGCTGGCGCTCGGTCTGTGGACGGCGGGTCGACGGCCGCCCCCCACAACGGTCTATGTCGTTACCCAACGCTTTCTGGCCGGGCTGCCGCCCGAGCGGCCGGATGCCGACTACGACTTCGCCCGGCACTACAACTGGCTGGCGTCGGAATACACCGCCCAGTCCTTCACGTCAGTTGTTCAGGGGACGGAGTTTGCCGACGCCGTCGCCGCCCGCCTGCGCCAAGCGGGTGGGGCAGCCACTCGCGACCTGGTCGCGACGCGCGACCAGGTCGCGGCTGCCATTCAGGTCAACCCGCCGGATTCGTTCAAGCTCATCGTCAAGGTGACGGCGCCCACAGCCGCCGGCGCGCTGGCCCTGGCCGAAGCCGTCAACGCCGAGCTGGCGCTGAATGGCAACGCGTATTGGCCCCAGCTTTCGGGCAATACGCTCCCGCCTGTGCAGCGGCTCGACACGCCAATTGCCGAGCCCGTTACGGTTGCGACGCCCACGAACACGCTCGAGTTGTCCCTGCGGGTGATCATGGCGACCCTGGCCGGTTTTGCCCTGGCCCTTGTCGTGGCCGCCCGTGACCCGATCCAGGGCGCTGAGCTCGGCGGATCGGCTGCGGGTCTGCCCGTGCTGGCCGTCATTCCACGCTCGATGGCATTGCCTGCGAGCGCACGGCATGCAGAACGCGCCTGATCCGGTCAGCCGGCGCGTGGTCCGCGCGGGGCGGCTCATCGACGTGGCGCTGGCGGGGTTTTCGGGCGCCTTTGTTCTTGTCTTCTTCTGGATCATCGCCCAGCGGCTGACGTATCCGTATGGCCTGGAATGGCTGGAGGGCGCGCTCTTTCAGCAAGCGCGGCGGGCGGCATTCGGGCTGCCGTTGTATACGGCGCCCGGGCCGGACTTCACGCCGATGATTTATCCGCCGCTGTTCGCCTGGCTGGGCGCGCCCCTCGTCCTGCTGATTCCGTCCGGTATGCTGGCGTTGCGTGTGTTGTCGACAGGGGCAACCCTGGTCACGGCCGCCCTTTTGTTCAAGCTCACCCGGGACGAGACGCGCAGCGCTTTCGCGGGCGCGCTGAGCGCGTCGCTGTACCTGGCGATGTATCGGATCTCGGGCGCCTGGTACGACATTGCGCGGGTCGACGCTGTATTTGTCGCCCTGCTGTTTGCCGCCGTCGCCGCCGCGCGCCGGGCCAGAAACGGATGGGGCTGGGCGTTGGCCGGGGCTTTGTTTGCGGCGGCAACGCTGACCAAGCATCCGGCCGCCTTTGTCATGGCCGCCCTCGCCGGCGACGCGCTGTTGCGGCGGAGAAAGGCGGCCATCGCGCTTCCCCTGTCCGCGGGGGTGATCCTGCTTGGCGCATTTGTCGCGCTTGAATCGTCGTCGGGCGGGTGGTTCAGTTTCTACGTTCTCAAGCTCCCCGGTGGAGATGCGTGGTCGGCCGAGATCTTCATGAACGCCTTCATCAAGGACCTGCTCGGTCCGCTTCCGCTCGCCATCGCGGCGGCGCTCGGGTGTCTGTTCATCCGCTGGTCGGGTGGGCGGGAGTGGCGCGTCTGGGCGGTCCTGCTCATGGTGACGGCTTTGGGCTCGGCCTGGTCGCGCGCGCACATCGGGGGCAGCCCGAATACGCTGATGCCGGTCTTTGCGACCCTGGCGTTGCTGGGGGGGATGGCATTTGGCGACGCGCGCGCCTGGGCGCACGGACTGTCCGCCCGGGCGTCGGTCATCGTCCGCGCATGCGCCAGCCTGGGCGCGATCGTCCAGTTCGCGTGTCTGGTCTACACCCCAGCCGCATTCGTCCCGACGGCGCGCGATACCGCCATGAACGCCGCGCTGGCGGACCGCATCGCCAGGGCCGGTGGCGAAGTCTTTGCGCCATTCGACGACACGCTCGCGTACCTTGGCGTGGGGGCGGAGATGGCGAGCGCATCCGCGATCGAAAACGTGGATCGCAACGAAACCCCCCAGACGATCGCGATGCGCGCGTCGCTCAACGAGGTCGTTGCCTCGAAACGTTATGCGATGATCATCCTGGATTACCCGCCCTGGAAGGCGCGCGCGCTCGACGGCGACTACATCCTGGTCGATGTCATCCCAGCCCGGGCGGGGCAGGCGCCGCTGGGCTGGCACGCCGGCGACCGGCGGGTGTATGTGTTGAGGTAGACCGCCCGCCGGCGCGATCGGTTGTGGGAGGCGATACGCCCCTCCCGGCATGCGCCGGGGAGGGGCGTATCGCCTCCCACATGATTCCGGCACGATACAATGGAGCGCTCAATACCCTTATGGACCTACGAGATCTTCTGCAAATCGTCCGCCGGCGCTGGTGGATCGTCGTCCTGACCGCCGTGATGGCCGGGGTTGGCGCCTTCATCGCCAGCCGTCTTACCACCCCGGAGTACAAGGCCACCATGCAGTTCGTGGTGCAGCCGTCGCGGGCCGACTTTGGCCTGACCGAGTCCACCCGCAAGCTGACCGCGTCCTACATCGCTGTCATCTGGAAGCGCAAGAACGCTGACGTGATCAAGGACCGTTTGAATCTCGACTATTCGGCGGACTATATCTATGGCCAGACCAAGATGGCTGAAGATGCGGCCAACAGTTCGGTGACGGTCGAAGTTCGTGATTACGACGGCGAGACCGCCAAGCGTCTGGCCCAGGCCTGGGCTCAGTTGTTCTTCGAATATCGCGAGGCCGAGAACGCCAAACAACGCCAGGAAGACCGGGTCAAAGTCGTGCTCGGCGACGATCCCACGTATTCGCTGGACAAGCCGCGCACCGCGACCAATGTCGCCGCCGGGCTGGTTCTTGGGGCCATGCTGGGCATGCTGATCGTGGCCGGGCTCGAATGGACCCAGAGCAGCATTGTGCGAAGCGGCGGTGATGTCGAGCGCGCCCTGTCGCTGCCGCTTCTGGCGGCGGTTCCCGCGGAGAAGTGACCATGAATCTCATCACCGTGATGCATCCTGCCTCCGCCGCTGCCGAGGCCTATCGCACGCTCCGAACCAACCTGCACTTTGCCTCGCTCGAGCGCGCGCTCAAGACGGTCCTGATCACCGCGTCCGAGGCGGGCGAGGGCAAGAGCGTGGTCGTCGCCAATCTGGCGGTGGTCTTTGCCCAGGCGGAGCGACGGGTCGTCGTTGTGGACGCTGATCTGCGCGCGCCAGCGCAGCACACCCTGTTTGGCCTGGATAACGCGCGCGGGCTTTCGACCGCGCTGCTCGGCGAGGATGGCGCGCCCTTCCTGCAGGCGACGTCGATCAAGGGACTGCGCGTGTTGACCAGCGGCCCGGAGCAGGGCAATCCTTCCGACCTCGTCTATTCAAGCCGGATGGGCGCCGCGCTCGCGGCCATCGCCGCGGATGCCGACATCATCCTGATTGACACGCCGCCGCTCGGCGCCATCAGCGACGCCGCCATTCTGGCCTCGCAGGTCGACGGGGCGCTGTTGGTGATCTCAGCCGGCAAGACACGACGCGAACATGCCCAGGCGGCCCGCGACACGCTGCAGCGCGCTCGCGCGCACGTGCTTGGCGCGGTCATGATCAACGTATAATTGCCCATCACGGAGATCGGGCGCAACCGAGCGCCCGCCCTCTGATCTCCCGCTCATTACGCGAGCGCGCATTGAGCGCCCGCTCCGCAATCTCATCCGAAAAGGCTTCCGAAACTTGTGATCCACTCCCAAACGCAAAGCCCCGAGTACTGGGAACGCTATGCGCTGACCCCTGAAGATGCCGAGTTTGTGTCCAATCTGCTGCTTGAGCAGGGCCGGCCGCATCCGGCTTCGGCTTTGTCAAGCGCCATCATTCGCCAGCGTGTGAACGCCGAGCTGGCCGATCTCAAGCGCGAGCTCGAGCGCGGCGCGTTCTATCAACCCAAGAAGAAGTTCGCCGTCGGCGACGCGCTGATCTTCCCCGCATTGGGGTTCTCCGGCGCCACCGTCGTCGCCGTGCGTGAGGGGTTTAACCCCGAGCAGGGCAAATTCGAAGTGATGGAGGTCGAGATGGCCGACGGCGCGCGCCGGTCATTCGCCGCCGGCTACGATCGACCGCACGCCCTGAACGATGATTCGCTCCAGCTTCTCGACGGCGCGACGCTGAAATCTTCCGATGAGCTCGCCACCCTCTTTGCTGAGGTGATTGAGCCGAGCGTTGAAGAGGGGCTTGCCCAGCGTTCTGAGTTTATCAAGATCGCCAACGATTGGTTTTTGCGGGCGATGATGGCGGATGTCAACGTCGGGCATCTCAACCTGGCCGAAGCGGTTCTGGATGTCCGGAACGGCGGACCGCTGCCGACGGGTGTCTTGCTGCGCGACCTGGGGTTGCCCGCCGAGATTGCCTCGAACTTGCAGGAACTCTCGCTGAATGAAGCGCTGGCTGCCGACCCGCGCTTTGATGATGTCAGCCTGAACGAGCGGCCGGCCTGGTTTCTGCGCCGCCTCACACCGCCCGAGACGCGTGACATCCCGAATCAGATCGTGGCCGCGCGCTTTGATGGGCCGCTGACGGTCAGCGAGAGTCTCAAGGAACTCGCCCGGCAGCTCGACGATGAGCTTGAATACGACGGCGAGCCGGTTGCGCCCGCTGACACGGCCACGGTGGTGCTGACCTACTCGCATCGTTTGGCGGGGACTCTCGGCTGGTCGCGGGCGCTGACCTCGGTGCTCCCGGATGTCACCAAGCCCCGCCTCCCGCTCACGTTTCGAGACAAGGCCACGGGCAAGGATCATCAGGTCTGGCTCGTGCATGAGGGCCGCTATGTATGGGGGCTGGGCGAGTTCTATCGAGCCAATGAACTTCCGGCCGGCGCCGAGATCGAGTTGCAGCGCGGGCCGGCCGATCACATCATCGTGATCAGCGCGGGCAAACACAAACCCAAGCGCGAGTGGGTGCGGGTGGCGGGCGCCCGCGAGGGCCATATCCGGCTCGAGACTGCCCAACGCGCGGTGTCGTGCAAATTCGATGACCTGATGTCCGTCTTCGTCGATGACCTGCGCACGATGGATCCGGTCCGCGGGGACGCGCCCCGAAACGTCGCGCAGGCGGTCAAGGATGCCTTTCCGGAGATCTCGAAGCTCAGTCCGCAGGGCAACACCCATGCCCGCACGCTGTATTCCGTCGTCAACGTCATTACCCGGGCCGCGCCCCTGGATGTTTTTGCGGCCCTGACCGCGAGCGGGCTGTATACGCCGGTGGGCGACAACTACTGGCACATGAGCGACAAAGGCTGAAGCGCACCATGAAGCTGTATCGACCGACAGAGACCACCAAATTCCATATTGACCGCGCCTGGTTCGAAAAGAACGGCATGGATTTCCGCATCGCGGTGTTCAAGTGCCTGACGCCCGAGCAACAGGAGCGGGTGGGCGAGCCCAACGCCGCCATCGTCTACGACTACGTGAACGAGACCACCGGCGAGGTCGAGCGGGTCGACACGGTTTTGCGCGCGGTGCGGGTCGAAGGCGCAAAGGATCCGGAGTTCATCACCCCCAAGACGCCCATCTACGAGGCCGCCTTTCGCGCGTTTCTGCTGAATGGCAATCAACCGCTTTCACCGGTTGAGCTTTCCGGCATCCTGCACCGCAAATCGTCGGAGATCCTGAATCGTCTGGGCGGGCGCGAGGTCTACAACGGCATCCGGCCGATGTT
>JAGOCU010000446.1 GCA_017998555.1 Thermoflexales bacterium | reverse complement strand
AGCCAGTGATTTATAGCAATGCCGCCGTCCATCCGTTTGGCGCCATGGTCGCTGACAACCATGACCGCGCAATCCGGCGGCAAGAGCGCGATGATCTCGCCAAGCCGGGCATCAAGCCAGATGTAATAGTCACGAATGGCGGTGACAAAGGGGCTGGCCGGATCGTGTTTGGGGTGCAACGGATCGTGGAAGCGCCAGAAACCGTGGTGGATGCGATCGGTGGCGATCTCGACATACATGAAGAAGTCCCATGGCTTTGTGGTCATCAGGTGCCGGACGATCTTCAGGTGCTGTTCGGTGACGTCGTAGATCTGGCGCAGCAAGGCGGCCTTGTCTTCGGTGCGGAAGTCCGCGACATCCATCCGGTAGTCGCCGATCAGGCGCTGGATCTCAGGCTTCAGCGCCGGCGGCCATGTGTATGGAGCGTTGGCGTTGGGGGTGAGAAAGCAGGAAACGAGATGCCCATTAACCGGCCGGACAGGATAGGTCTGCGGCACGCCAACAACGATGCATTTCCGGCCCGCGCGGCCGAGCGTATCCCAGACTCGGTCGACCCGAATATCGGCGCCATTGGCGATGCGGGCGCTGAAATAGCCGCGGTCGGCCCGGTTGCGGAAGCCATAGATTCCCAACTGGCCGGGGTCGCGGCCGGAGGTCATGACCGACCAGGCTGGGACGGTGATACACGGGGTACAGGAGGCCATCGGCCCGCTGATGCCCTGATCCATGAGCGCGCGCAGATTCGGAAGCGGCATCGCCGGGTCGAAGACGATTTCGGGCGGCGCGCAGTCCAGGCCGATGACAAAGACTTTGGTCATGACGGTGGGTAGCGTACACCCATTCCCATTTCGAGTGTCAGCCAACCGTCAGGTGCAAATGGCGCCGGGCTCCATACAGTGAGCGCACCATGCGCACACCTTCATCACTGCCCTCCGCCGCGCGGCTCGCGCTCTGCGCGGCGGTCATCGCCATGAGCGCGCCCGCGCGGGCGGGTCTGTCCGGTCCGGCCCTCGCGCCCGCCATCGTCATCAGCGCGCTGCACTACAGCGGCCGGGATGGCATCAATGACGAAGCGATCCAGATCACCAACCTGTCGCCGGGGTCGACCACACTCGACGGAAACTGGTCATTCATCGACGCGGCCGGGCATCAGCGGGCTTTCGCCAATCCCGGCTTCACCCTCGCCGCGGGTCAGCGCGCGTGGATCGCCCGGAATGCCAACGCCTTCGCCGCCCAGTTCGGCGCGCAGCCGGCCCTGACCTTTGGCCAGATGACGGGCGCCGATCTGGCCTTTCCCAACCACGGCGGGTCACTGCAATTGCTGCAGGTGACCAGCGACACGCTGGACACAGCCAATGTCGCAGGCGGGGCCTGGCCGGCAGGCAGCGCAGCACCGGCCTACCGAAGCATGGAGCGGATCGACCCGGGCGGACCCGACGCGCCGCCCAACTGGACAAGCGCGTGGATCTCGGCCGCAGTGGCCTTCGATGGCTACGGCAACATGATTCAGGGCACGCCCGGCGCGCCGAATTCACTGGTCGCCGCCGGGCTGGTCACCCCCTCGCACAGCGGGCGCGGTGTCGTCATCAACGAGATCGCCTGGAGCGGCACCTCGGCCAGCAGCACCCATGAATGGATCGAACTCTTCAACAACCTGACGACGACGGTGGCGATCACAGGCTGGGAGCTGCGGATCGGCGCCAGCGCCGTCACCCTGGCCGGGATGATCGGGCCGCGCCGCACGTTCCTTCTCCAACGGAGCATCGCCACCTTCAGCGATGGCGCGACGGCCCAACAAACCGCGTCGTTCTCGCTCAGCAACAGCGGCGCCACGTTGCGCCTGGTGGACGAGCGCACGCGGGTGGTCGACGCGCTGGTCTACGGCGACGGTGGGGCGATCACGGGCTGGGTGGGGCCTGCCCTGCAGCCCTACACCATCGACGGCGTCGTGGGCCCGGATGGCCAGGTGCTGGCGCGCAGGCTCGGGACAGACGGCCTGCCCGTGCCAGACAGCGACCGGGCCCAGGGCTGGTTGAGCGATCCCGACGATTTTCTTGACGGCCGCCGGATTGACTATCCCGGTTGGTCGCTGGAGACGCTGGGCACACCGTTGAGCGCCTCGAGCGGACTGACCCTGGCGATCGCGCCGGACGGCAGCTATGCGCTGCTCGAGAGCGCGCTCGCGGCCGCGCGGCAGACCATCGACATCGAGGTTTACACCTTTGATCAACCGCAACTGGCCGTGCTGTTGGCCGACAAGGTGCGCTCAGGCGTGCGGGTGCGGGTCCTGCTCGAGGGCGCGCCCGTGGGCGGCATGACCGATCAGGAGCGCTGGGCGTGCCAGACGCTCAGCAGCATCAGCGCCAGCAGCGGGTGCTGGTATTTGCGCAGCGATGCTGCCCAAAACATCGTGGCGCGCTACCGCGCCCTGCACGCCAAATTCGCGATCCTGGATGACCGCCAACTCGTGATCGGATCAGAGAACTTCGGGGTGAATGGCTTTCCGGACGACGACAAGTCGGACGGCACGGTCGGGCATCGCGGCGTTGTCGCCGTGCTCGATGGCCCGGCGCTGGTCGCCCGCGCCCGGGCGGTCTTCAACGCCGACTACAACCCGGCGATCCGCGACTTCTGCCAGTGGGGGGCGGCCGATTGCCCGGTGGGCGGGCCAA
>JAGOCU010000445.1 GCA_017998555.1 Thermoflexales bacterium | reverse complement strand
AGCGGTCCCGTCGAACCACCGCGGCGCGAACTGTTGCTCGAGCGCGCATCCTTCGCCTTGTTCGGGCTGAGCGGCCCGGGCGACATGATTACGCTCGAGCTTTCGGACGGTACAACGCGCCAAATCCAGGTCGCCGGGGCCGTCCACGACATCAACGCGCCCCCGCCCCGTTTCGCCAACTTCGGCTCAGGCTATGTGACCTATGACACGTTGGCCTGGCTTGGCTTCTCGCGGGTCTACAACCAGGTCCGGGTGCGGGTGAGCGAAGCGCCCACCAATCGGGCCCATATCCAGGCCATCGCGGATCAGATCAAGAAGCGGGTTGAGGACAGCGGGCGGGTCTTCTTCAGCACCGGGATCGCCCTGAATCCGGGCCGCCATTACGCCGATGAACAGATTCAATCGATGTCGCTGATCCTGGCCGTCATCGGCGGGCTGTCACTCATCCTGAGTGGGTTTCTGGTGATCAACACGGTGACGGCCGTGATGCAACAGCACGTGCGTCAGATCGGAATCATGAAAACCATCGGCGGAAGGGCCAGGCAATTGACCATGATGTACTTGAGCATGGTCGGCGCGCTTGGCGCGCTCTCTCTGACGCTCTCCATCCCGCTTGGCAGCACCGGGGCGAGGGCGCTGACCGAGTTCATCGCCAGCCTGCTGAATTTCGATATCCTCACCACGGCAACCCCGCCGGATGTGCTCGCCCTGGAGGTCATCATCGGACTGGCCGTCCCCACCCTGGCCGCCCTGGTCCCGATCACGGCCGGGGTGCGCCTGAGTGTGCGCGAAGCGCTGTCGTACACGGGCATGGCCGAGTCGACACCCCACCCGGAGGACGCGCGCACGCGGCGCCCAAACCCCGTGCGGGAAACGCTGGCGCGTCTTCCCCGGCCGTTCCTGCTCTCGTTGCGCAACACGTTCCGCCGCAAGGGCCGCTTGATCCTCACCCTCGGGACATTGGCCCTGAGTTCGGCGACCTTTGTGGCGGTCTTCAGCGTGCGCGGCTCGCTCGATCTGGCCCTGGCGCGCACCCTGCAGTATTGGGATTTCGACATCGAGGTCACCCTCGTCAATGCCCAGCCCGACGACCGGCTGATCAATGAGGCCCGAAGCGTGCCGGGGGTGGTGGATGCGCAGGCCTGGGCGCTGGGCGGGGCGCGGCGGGTGCGCGAGGATGGCACCGAAAGCCGGGCGATCGCCTTTGATGCCCTGCCGGCCGGCAGCAGCTACATGCGCCCGATCCTCATTGAGGGGAGATGGATCGTGCCCGAGGACACAAACGCCATTGTGGTCAATACCGATGTCCTCGCCGATGAACCCGACATCCAGGTGGGCGACTCGATCCGTTTCCGCTACGGCTCGCGACTCATCCCCTTCGAAGTGGTCGGCATCGCGCAGGGGACGTTGACCGGACAGGTGCGAAATGCCCGCCGTGCCTATGCGAATTTGGCGGGATATCGCGATGCCATCGGCACGGGCCGGCTTGCCCGGACCCTGGTCGTGCGGACTGACGCGCACGATGGCCCGAGCCAGGCTCGGATCGCCAAGGCGCTCGAGGAGCAATTCAAGCGGCGCAACCTGCGGGTCGACACCTACGAAACCATTACCGACCGGCGCGACCAGATCGACTATCAGTTCAGCCTGCTCGTGATCTTCCTGATGATCATGGCCGCCCTGCTCGCGGTCGTGGGCGCGCTGGGGTTGGCCGGCACGATGAGCATGAACGTGCTCGAACGGACCCGCGAGATCGGGGTCATGCGCGCGATCGGGGCCGGCAGCCCGGCCATCCGCGGCATCGTTGTCGGCGAAGGCGCCGTGATGGGTTGGCTGGCCTGGCTGATCGGCGGCCTGCTCGCGGTCCCGGTCAGCGCGGGGTTGAGTCATGCCGTTGGGCTTGCCTTCCTGCGCCAGCCCCTGCCGTATGTCTACTCGTGGAGCGGACTGCTGCTCTGGTTTGGGGCCATCACGTTGCTCAGCGCGGCGGCCAGCTTTGCCCCGGCCTGGCGCGCGTCGCGGCTGACTGTGCGAGAGGTGCTGGCATATGAGTAGGGGCGCGTGGCGGCGCGAATGGCGGTCGCGCCAGCGTCGCCCAGACAGCGCACAACGTAGGCTCGTTGTAGGCGCAGCCTTCAGGCTGCGCGGCAATTGCGCAGTATTCATTGTCCGCAACGGCCCGCGCGGCGATCGCGCAGCCTAAAGGCTGCGCCTACAACACGTGTTCCTGAAACGCAAAACACTCCTCTCGGCCGGCCTGATGACCGCCTGTCTGGCGCTGAACGCTGGCGCGACGCAGGCGCGCGCCGGCGTGCCGATGCGCGATCCCGCGCCACCCGCGCGCGGGATCGATTTCGCGCTGAACGAGCGGGGTGACCCGAACGCGCTTCCGCCGAACACGCCAGACCAAAAGTCGGACCGCTACATCCTCATCCTGTCCGCCAAATCGATCGCCGAAGACACGGCTTCCGGCGCGCGCGGTCCGGCTGGTCTGGCGCTCCGCCGCGCGGCGATCGCCACGCAGCAGACAACTGCCATCGCCGCCCTCGCGGCCGTTGCGCCGCGCGCAACGGTGGAAGGCCGCTTCAGCATCACGCTCAATGGCCTGGTCGTGCGCGCGAACGGGGAAAATCCGGCCGTGTTCGCGACCCTGCCGGGCGTCGCAAGCGCGCAGGCCGAA
>JAGOCU010000444.1 GCA_017998555.1 Thermoflexales bacterium | reverse complement strand
TGGATGGGCATGATGACCAATCCGCAGATGATGGACGCCATGATGAAGATGATGAACCCGGCGCTCATGGTGCAGATGATGAATGCCATGTCGGTGGCGATGACGGCGATGCCGAAGATGACCAACGACATGAACAAGGCCATGGTGGGTACCACCAAGACCACGACCAAGGCGGCGACCAAGGCCGCCAAGGCTGGCGCCAAGGCCGGCGGTGAGATGGCCAAGGGCGGTGCCAAGGCCGGCGGCGAGATGGCCAAGAGCGGTGCCAAGGCGACCGGGGATGCGGCCAAGGCCGGCGCGGATGCCGCAGGCAAGGCCGCCGACGCAGCGAAAAAGTAAATGGCGCTTGTCCGCGCCGCGCCACCACGGGAGGGCGCGGCGCGAGCCGTCCTCCCGGACAACCGTTCTCTGGAGTTGCTTGCCATGCTGAGGAAAGTCGGAACTACCTGCGCGACCCTTGCGCTGCTGCTGGGCCTGACCGCCCAGCCCGGATTCGCCGCCGACGACGGGGTCAAACGCGACGGCAAGCCCAGCCAGCTTCCCGCGCAGGGCCTGCAGGGCACGCCGCTGCCCTTCAACTTCCAGATGCCGCCGACGCGACCCAAGGAAGACATCGTTCCCAACACCGTTGCGCCGTCGATCAGCCCGGAGGCGCGGGCGAACTTCGTCTCGTCGATGATGGCGATCAATCCATTCTCGTTGCGCGACATGATTGCGATGATGGTGGTCAAGTACCCGGCAAAGGACGGCATGAAGTTCGACGATGTCGTCGAGGCCATGAAGCTCAAGGCCAACGAAATCAATTTCAAGTTCGTCGGGCACAATCCGCTGTGGAAGGACATCGTTGCCATCACCGGCAAGACGGACACGCCGCGTGTCGAGTTCTTCAGCTTCTGCGACGCCGTCGTGGCGCGTGAAATACTCGACATGAGCCTGGAGTTCGCGGCGTTTTTACCCTGCCGCGTAGCCGTCGCCGAGGATGCACACAAGAAAATCTGGCTGATCACCCTCGACTGGGATGTGCGCTGGCTGGATGCCAGCAAGAATCCGAATCAGATTTCCGCCAGTTTGCGCGACAAGTCCATCCTGGTGCGCGAGGCAATCGACAAGATCATGCGCGCCGGCGCCTCGGGGGAGTTCTGACCGGGTTTCAGTAACGGGTGACGAGTTCCAGCCAGGCGTCGGGCATCAGGGCGAGCGCGCCGGATGCCAATTGCCGGTCGAGGCCCGTGGCGATAAAGACACCGGAGGCAACGCTCACCGCGCCGAAACCATGGCGCAGGCCCCGCGCGTGCACACGGGCCCATCCGGCCAGCCGCATGAAGCCGGCGCGGGAGGCGTAAGCGGCGAGCACCAGGGGTGTCGCCGCGCCCAGGCCAAACAAGCCGAGCAGCAACGCGCCCAGTGCCCCATCGCGTCCGGTGGCCACCAGCGCCAGCGAGGCGACCAGCATCGGTCCGGCGCAGGGGCTCCAGGCGAGCCCGAGCAGTCCGCCGAAGAACAGCGCGGCGGCGGCGGAGCGATGGCCGACATCGCCGGCGAGTCGATCCGCCGCGGCGGCGATGGGTTGCACGGCGCGCGATACCGCGCTCGCGAGGGGCTCCACGAGCAAGGCCATGCCGAAGATCACCAAGCAGACTGCGGCCGTTTGACGGACAAGCTCAGCGTCAATTCCCGTCGCCGGACCGAGCGCGCCGAGCATCAGGCCGGCAACGGCAAAAGCCACGGTCATGCCGATGCCCATCAACAACGGCGCGGCGCGGTGGCTTTGCATCGCTCCTCCCACCACGATGGGTAACAGGGGGAGGACGCAGGGGGACAGCGTCGTCAGCAATCCAGCGGCGTAGCTCACCCCCATCGAGGCGGGAACGAAGCTGGGGGCGAGCGCGTTCAATGTAGGGTTCGGTTATAGCGCCCGGGCGAAGAGGGGGCGCAACTGCTCGGGACGAAAATCCCCGGTTGTCCGGGCACGCTCCTGGTGACCGCGAAAGATCACCAGCGTCGAGAAACTGCTGACACCCAGGTGTTTGCGCAGACCCTCTTCCTTGAAGTAGTCGGCCTGGAAGACGACCAGTTTGTCAAAGGCCCGCTCGCCGTTGAGCGCCCTGACCCCGCGCTCCTGCATTACGCATACCGGGCACCAGCCGCTGTGGAATTGAACCGCGGTGAGTCGGCCTTCGTTTTGGGCGCGCGAAAAGGATTGCGCATCATAGGGAAGGACGTCAAGGGCCGAAGCAGGCGCTACAGCCAGCAGGAAGGTCAGGGAAATCAGCCGCTTCATTGGCGTGTCCGGGATGCAGTGGCGGAATTCTGGACTCGCCGGCGCTGCTTGGCAAAGCAATCGGTCTTATCCGCCCAGAAACACCGCTTGGGCGCCGCCCGGTGGAGTGAATCTGCATTTGACACGGGCGTTGTCGTTTGGTTAGAATGCCCGGCTTTCCGCGAGGCGCACCGGTGGTTATTCACCCCTTGCCGCGCCGGCCGGGTCATCGAAGCAAGCAAGGAACACGAGAATGAAAACATTTTCCGCCAAGCCGCATGAGGTCCAGCACGACTGGTTTGTCGTCGATGCCAAGGACAAGGTACTCGGCCGCCTGGCTACCGAGATCGCGCGCCGTCTGCGCGGCAAGCACAAGGCCATCTACACGCCCCACGTCGATACCGGCGATTACATCGTCGTGGT
>JAGOCU010000055.1 GCA_017998555.1 Thermoflexales bacterium | reverse complement strand
TGCAGTGGCGTCGTTTTGCCGGCTCCAAAGTCTTCGTGTTCGACAAGGGCGGCTCAGCGCGCGCCGCCCTCCTTGGGATGGGCGGGACCGCGATCGACCTCGGCGGCAATGGCGTTGCCGCCTTCCAGCCGCTGGCCCGTATCGACATTCCGCAAGGCCGCGCTGACGCCCTCAGCTGGGTGATGACTCTTCTCGCTCAGGAGGGTCTGCCGAACACGCCGGAGGTCAAGGAGCCGGTCTGGTCGGCGCTGGGCAGCCTGATGTCTGCCCCGCCCGAGCAGCGGCACCTCACAGGCTTGCGGCTCCTGGTCCAGAACGCCGCCGTACAGGCCGCGCTACTTGCCTATACGCAGGAGGGCGCCATGGGTGGCGTGTTCGATGGCGCCGAAGACCGCCTCACGCTCTCCGACCTTGTCCTGTTCGAGATGGAAGAGATCATGGCGCGGCCGAAAGCTGCAGCGCCTGCCCTGCTCCACCTGTTCGACAGGCTGGAAGGTGAGTTCGATGGCCGCCCGGCCCTGCTCATTCTCGATGAAGCGTGGCTGTTCCTGGATTCGCCGATCTTCGCCGCCCGCATCCGCGAATGGCTCAAGACGCTGCGCAAGAAGAATGTCGCGGTGGTGTTTGCAACCCAGTCGCTCGCGGACATTGCGACCAGCAGCATTGCGCCGGCCCTGATCGAGAGTTGCTCGACCCGGATCTACCTCCCAAATGAGCGCGCGTTCGAGCCGCAGCAGCGGCAGGCCTATGAGCGGTTCGGGCTCAACGAGACCGAGATCGACCTGATCGCAACCGCCCAGCGCAAGCGTCACTATTACTATGCAAGCCCCAAGGGCCGCCGCCTGTTCGAACTGGCGCTTGGTCCGGTGGCGCTGGCGTTCTGCACGGCCTCCGACCCGGGCGCCCGCGCCACGATCGCAAGCCTCGAGCAGCAACACTCACAAACACCGTTTTGGCGCAGGTTCCTGCGCGCCCGCCAGCTCGGCTGGGTGCTCGATGCGATCGATGCGCCCGAACGCAACACCGCCACTTCCTCACACCGCACACTGGAGACTGTCTGATGTACCGGCCCACACTGACCCATCTCTTCCGCTTGATGCTGGCCTCACTGGCCATCATGTCTCCAGTCCAGCAAGCCGCCCGGGCACAGCTAGCAGTCTTCGACCCGACCAACCTGATCCAGAACGCGCTCAGCGCGGCGCGGGCGCTGGAACAGGTCCGCAACCAGGTGCTGCAGATCACCAACCAGATCCGGCAGCTGGAGAATGACGCGCGCAACCTCACCAACCTCGGGCGCACCTTTGCGCCAGAGCTCATGAGCCAGCTCGATCAACTGGACCAGCTCATCAATGCGGCGCGCGGGCTGGCGCTCAAGGTAAACGAGACGCGGACAGCGCTCGAGACGCTCTATACGGGCGATTATCGCAATACGGATATCGCGAGCCGCGCGCGCTCGGCCGCCCAGCAGATGGACAATGCGCGCTCCGCGCTGCAGTCCTCCCTGCTCCTGCAGGCGCAGGCAACCGAGCAACTCAGGAATGACCAGCGCATCTTGAGCGCACTCGCTGATGCAAGCGCCAGTGCAACCGGCGCGCTGTCGGCGCAGCAGGCCACCAACGAGATCCTGTCCCTGCAGGCCCAGCAGGCCATGCGGCTGCAGGCGTTGCTGGTGGCGCAATCACGCGCCGAAGCGCTGGAGCGCGCCCGTGAGCTGGAGGTGTTCGCCCAGGCGCGCGCCCAGCATGCGCACTTCTTCGGCGGCGCGCGCACGGCGCATCCCGAAGCGCCGCCCTGGCCCTGAGACCTGAGACCTGACCCAGATCCAGACACAAGCAGAGCCGCGCAACCCATGCCGCCCACGAGCCTCACCCCATGAACGACTTCTCGGCCATAGACGGGTTTCTGGCGACTTTCATCGCCTACATCGATTCAGGGTTCGGCCTGATCTCGGGTGATGTGACGTCGCTGGCGGCGATCCTCATCGTGATCGATGTCACGCTGGCAGCGCTGTTCTGGGCCTGGGGCCAGAACGACATCCTGCAGAGCCTTGTCAAGAAGACGCTCTATGTCGGGGCGTTCGCATTTATCTTCGGCAACTTCGCCATGCTGTCGACCATCGTGTTCGACAGCTTTGCAACGTTGGGCCTGAATGCTGCAGCTTCTACATTTTCCCCTGCCGATCTCCTGAAGCCTGGCCTCGTTGCCGCCGAGGGTCTCGCAGCCTCGCAACCGATCTTCGACCATATCGGGACGATTGCCCCGGGTCCGTTCGAGTTCTTCGGCAACCTTGCTGAGGTGATCCTGCTCTGTCTTGGCGGCATCATCGTCATCGCGGCGTTCTTCGTCCTCTCGATCCAGCTCTTCGTGCTGATTGTCGAGTTTAAGATCACGACGCTGGCGGGCTTTGTGCTGGTGCCCTTCGCGTTCTGGAAGCAGACGACGTTCCTCGCTGAACGCGTCCTGGGCAATGTGATCTCGTCGGGCATCAAGGTGCTGGTGATCGCGGTGGTGATCGGCATCGGCTCGACCATGTTCGCAACACTGCGCACCGCCCTCTCTCCCGATGACATGACCATTGAACAGGCCTTTGCGGTCGTGCTTGGCGCCCTTACGCTGATGGGCCTTGCCATTTTCTGTCCGCGTATCGCGGCTGGCCTCGTCTCGGGCGCCCCGCAGCTCTCGGCGGGCGCGGCTGCCGGAACTGCCATCGGCGTCGGCGCGGCCGGCATGGGGGTGCTAACGGCAGGGCGTGCGGCTGCTGGCGCGACAGTTGGCGCAACGCGCGCGGCAGCAAACGGCTCAGCGTCCGCCGCCGGGGGTCTTCGCGCTGCAACCGCGCTGGGCGCCATGCGCACCGGCCTCTCCGGTCCCATCGCTGCGCCGCTAAATGCTGCCGTTGGACTTGGCGCCTCGGCTGCTGGCGGTCTCTCTCAAGCAGCAGGCCGCGTCGCCGGTCACTTCCGAGCGCGTGGAACTGCAGGCCAGCGCGCTGTTGCTGGCGCGGCCGGCGCGATCAGGCCACCGCCCACGTCACCATCGGCTTCTCCGTCATCCGCCACATCTGGCCAGCCAGCGTGGGCGAGCCGGTTCAAGCGCACTCAGGCGATCCGTGGGGGCTTGGCTGTTGCTGCCCACACGCTGAACGCCGGAGACGGTGGCGGCGCGTCCGAAGGCCCCAATCTCAAGCAGAGGGACTAAACCCCATGTTCACCGCAACTTCGTCTGGACGGGGGCGATCCTCGCGTCTTGGCCGGACACCCGAGCCAGACACGCCCTACCGGCAGGCCCAGCAGCTCTGGGACAGCCGCATGGGTTCATCGCTTGCCCATGCCCGCACCTGGCGGACAGCAGCGTTCGCAAGCCTCTTAACTGCAGGCGCGATGGCGGCAGGTGTCGTGGTGCTGGCCCTGCGTCCCGCGGCCGTTCCGTTCGTGATTGAAGCAAACGAAACGGGCGAAGCGAGGCTCGTAGGCCCCGCCACGTCGGCCTACGTGCCGAGCGACGCCCAGCTCTCCTGGCATCTTGCGCGGTTCATCGAGATGATCCGGGGGTTGCCGTCTGACGCCATCGTGGTCCGCCAGAACTGGCTCCGCGCCTATGACTGGACCACGCAGGGCGGCGCGCAAGTGCTGAACGCCATGGCGAAGGAGGACGACCCATTCGCCAAGGTCGGCAAGCGGACGGTTGCGGTCGAGGTGATCTCGGTCGTGCGCGCTTCCCCGGACAGCTTTCAGTTGCGCTGGCGCGAGAGCACCTACGCCAGCGGCACGCTGATTGATGTCGAGCGATACTCAGGCGTCGCCAGCATCGTGATTGCGCCTTCTTCATCGCCCGAGCAGCTCGCGAAGAACCCGCTCGGTCTTTATGTCCACGCCTTCAACTGGTCACGGGATCTCCAGCAATGATACGTCCTCTTTTTGTCTCCGCCTGCCTTGCAGCCCTGACGCTCACCTCACCTGCCCTGGCGCAAACCGCGCCACTCACGATCTCCGCGAGCAACGAGGCTGCAACACGTGGCCCTGCCGACGCGGCGCTCGTCGGCGCCTTGCATGAATTCGCCTACGAGCGGGGCGCCCTCTACGCGGTCCAAGCCTCGCCGCAGCGGATCACCGACATCGCGCTCGAGCCCGGCGAGACGCTACTGTCCGTCTCCGCGGGCGATACAACCCGATGGATCGTTGGCGACGCACAGTCCGGCATTGCGGGCAACATCCAGTCCCACATCCTCGTCAAACCGAACGCCGCCAACCTCGCAACCAATCTCGTCATCATGACTGACCGGCGCGTCTATCATGTCGAACTCAAGAGCACGTCCGGAGCGGCAATGGCGGCCGTCGCCTGGCGTTATCCGGTGGAGATGACGCAGCTAAGCAGTCTGCCACCTCCTCCTCCGCCGCCTGCAGCAACACCCCCGCCGGCGCCTGTCTTCGCGCCAGAGACGCTCAATCTTCGCTATCGCATCGATGGCGACAAGCCGGACTGGCGCCCGCTGTCAGCGTTCGACGACGGAAAACAGGTATACATCGAGATGCCGGATAACCTGATCGAGGCCCCGCCGCTGTCGGTGATCGGGGATGAAGGTCTTGAAGCTGTGAACTACCGCATTCGCGGCAAGTACTACATCGTCGATCGGCTTTTCAGAAAGGCGGAGCTGAGTCTTGGATCTGGGTGGACGCAGAGACGAGTTGTCATCACCCGGCAGACGCCGATCGCCGCTGTGAACGTCAATGGAGGCCCCAATGGCTGATGGTCTCCCGCCACGTCCTGACACTGGCGCCGAAGAACCACCTCCGCAGCGACCAGCTCCATCCATTGAACGTCCATCGCTTGATTCAATTCGGGTGAAGGCTCCGGGCGCACGTGGGCTCAACAAGCCAGCTATCCTCACCGCTGCCGGCGGCGGCGTTGCGGTCGTGTTGTTACTGGCGTCAGGCGCGTTCTCCAGCAATCAGTCCACAAAGCCCGCGACTACTAAGCCGATGATGTCTGATCCAGCGCGCCCTGAGATGGCGCAGGGGGCCATCAAATCACTCCCTGCCGACTACGCCCAGGCGGCAGCGCTTGAAGCGGCCAAGGCGCGAGCGCCATTCGATCAGGCGGGACCTCCACAACTTGGCCCGCCCTTGCCCGGCGACATCGCGGCGTTCGTGCAGCCACCACAAACACCGGGCGATATGCCGGCCTACAGCAATGACTGGAGCACGTCGGCCGCCTACGCACCGCCCGAGCCGCCTGATCCTGCAATCGCAGAAGCTGCCGCGGCGGATCGTGCCGCGATTTTCTTCTCGCTAAGAGAGCCACCGCGCAAGGCCGATACAGCATCAACGCAGCAAGCCGCTTACCAAACACCGCAGCGTTCTCCCGTTACGGCAATGGCGCCTCAAGATCGCGATCAACCCGCAAGTCCAGCCCGCCACGGTCGGATGTTGTTCCCCGGCGCTGTCGTTGCGGCAAGTCTCGTCACAGACCTGAACTCGGAGTCTCCTGGACCAGTCATCGCGCAGGTGACGCAAACCATCTACGATAGTGCGACCGGCCGAATTGCACTTATTCCTCAGGGCTCACGGATGATGGGTGAGTATAGATCGTCAAGCCGCTACGGTCAGAGCCGTGTCGCCATTGTCTGGTCGCGGTTGATCATGCCGAATGGCGATGAAGTGGCGCTGGATGAAGTAGGAAGCGATCCATCGGGCGCTGCTGGAATCAAGGGCGAGGTCGATAATCACTGGGGCGATGTGTTTGGCGCGGCAGCTCTCGGGACGATGATCAATGTAGGCGTGGCGACAACGGAGGAGCCGCAACTCACCTACAATGGGATAGGCGCAATCTCGCGCGATCCTGTTGACGCTGCGATTGCAGACGGCGTTCAGCGTAGTGCGGGCGGCGTAACCAATCGGGTTGTCGATCGGGGGCTTGCCATACCGCCGACAATACGGGTTGGAGCGGGCACCCGGATCTCGATTATCGTCACGCGACGAATAGGATTCTGAGAACTTGGCGGGGCGATTGCCTTGACGTCAGAAAGCGTGCCGCAGGACTAAGTCAAGCTCAAAGAGAACCGCTAAAGCGATCAGCCGCCGAAGCGCCGGGCAATCCATCTCCACAGACGCGACAAAAGTGAGCGTTGCCGGTCGCGGGCGGCATAGTATTCGTGTCTCCGCTTCTCTTCGGCTCGACGTCCCGACAGTACCTGCGCTTCGGTCCAGTTCCCGGCCCAGACGATTTGGCCATCGCGAATCACATAGTGCGATCGACAAGGAAGTTGCCAGTTGCCGATCGAGGGGCGGAGCGATGGCCTTCCACCCCGTTCCGTGAACGTCCACTCCACCGGGCCGAGCGGAACGACGACCTTGCTCCCGCACCCGCAGGCGCACAGATGGCCAGCGACACCGAACTCGTCGGAGACATAGAGGATTCCTGGCGCGAACTCGCGCGGCATTGCGACGACGCGCTGCAGGACAATCTCGTTCATAGATCGGTCTCTGAAAACGTCTTCAGATTGGCGATGTCGGTCAGCAGATTGTAGGCCCCGCTTCCATCCGCGTAAAACCCGCGCAGCTGCTTGAATCGTATCACCGCATAGCAGGCGTTGAGGGCGTTGAGTTCGGCGATCTGGACGTTTTTCCGATAGATGTCGTCCGCATCATCCGACAGTGGCGCAAGTTGCTTGTCCCGGACCGCCGCCGCCGTCTCCGGCGCGTAGTAGGTCGTGCGGACCTGGCCTGACAGGCCGCCCTGCTTGCGGTCGAGCCCCATGCCGACGTCGATGAAGGGGATGTTGAGGCTGATCAACAAGTCGAATATTTCGGCACGCGCCGAGCCCTTGTCGACGCAGACAAAAGAGAAAGTGACGCCGGAAAAGTCTTCGGCGCACGAGCGGTCAATGTACTTTCGGTGCAGCGAGAGGCCTTTGCGGAACGACTCATAGCGCCGCTCGAACACCTCGGTTTTGCCCAGACCGAGATCGCTGTCGTCAAGCTGGCCGGGCGAGCGATAGGCGTTGTGAACGTGGTAGGCGTCGCCGTCGAAACCCCTGATGGCCTTGACCGGGCTTTTGACGAGCAGGTCGAGCACATAGCCACCTGTGCCGCCGAGGCCGATCACGGCGACCACGTCGTTGGCGAGGAGGGCGGCAAGGTCGGCAATTTCGGCGCGGCTGGTTAGAGTGTCCGGGTATTTGAAGACCGATCCTTCGACCGCGTCGGCGTCGATCCGTTTCGTCAGGGGCGTTGCGCCGTGCAGCTCCATGGCCGGCCCCGAGATCACCGTCACATAGTGCTCGATCTTGGCGAAGAAGTCCGGGAAGCCGTTCGGCGGTTTGTTGGAGAACGAGCGCTGCACCACGACATCCGTCTTTCTGAGCGCGATGGTCGTCGCCCCGCCAGCGAGGTTCGGGATCGGTTGGCCATCGAGCCCGTAAGGCACGCCGCCGGCGAAATAGACCTGATGGTCATCCTGCTGCACGCGGACCTTGTCGATATGAACGAGTTTGGCGACGAAGGCGCCGCGCTGCAGCTGCCGGTTGGCGTCGAGATAAGGGATGTCGCGCACGACAAGGTGCGGCCCGTCGATACGGACCGCGTAGCCCTTGTCGACTAGCCGCTGGATGTCGGCGTTATGACTGGCCAGTTTTGTTAACACGGAACCGCATCCCCTCCTTGACCTTCACGCTCGCTCCTGGCGCCAGGATGCCCTCGGGCTTGTTGCCGTGGCCGTGGGTGTAGTTCACCGAGTAGGTGTTCTGCGGATTCTGCGGAAATGTCGGATCCGCCAGCGTCACGACTTCCGTGTAGGAGATGTCGTCTTTCTTGGGGACTTCGTAGGCCGTGCCATCGATGTAGATGGTGACGGTCTTCTCTTTCTTCTCGTCGTGATCGTTGCTCATGACTGACCTATGATATGCGCATCGCGCTGGCCGATTGCGATTTCGCAACCAGCTGGTAGTTATGAAACTGATCCGGGAATTGCAAGATCGCAATTCGTTTAATTTATGCAAGGACGGGGAACATGGCGGAAAACTTCGACAATGAAGCCTTCTACGCCGCACTCAACGCGGTCCGGCTCAGTCGACAGATGACCTGGAAGGATGTGGCCGAGGAGACCGGCGTGAACGCATCGACCCTCTCGCGGATCGGTCAGGGAGCCAACCCTGATGTCAACGGCCTTGCGGCGCTGTTAGCCTGGTCGGCCCTCAAGGCCGAGAGTTTCATCAGAGGCGCAGGAAAAGGCGAACCGGAGCCGATCGCCAAGATCACCGCCCTGCTCCGCGCCGACCCGAAGCTGTCGAAGCAGAGCGCGAGGCTCATCGAGGACATCGTGGTCAGCACCTACAACAAGCTGCGGAGCAAGTGATTGGGGTTTCCGCGGGGATTCAAGGCGCGCGCGAACCGCATTGCCGTCGACATTCGGCGGCGCATGGGGCTGCAGCCGATCGACCCGATCGATCCGGCCGAGATCTGCCGCGCCTTCGATATCGACCTCATGCGTCTGGCGGAGCTGGGCGATCCGCCGGGATCGCATTGCGGCATCGATGAGAGCTGCTTTTCAGCTGTAACCGTGCCCTGCGCCGGCCGGACAGCCATCGTGCACAACTGCTCTCACCATCTCTGGCGCCAGCGCAGCAACATTTGCCACGAACTCGCCCACTGCTTCCTTGGTCATGAATGCACGCCGCCGCTGACGTCTGACGGCGAGCGCATTCATGATAGCGGCATCGAAGCGGAAGCGAATTTTCTCGGCGGCGCTCTGCTCATCACCAATGAAGCGGCAAAGCATATTGTGCTGGACGGCCTGCTGGCGCAGGCCCAGATTCTCTACGGCGTCAGCCGTCCCATGCTGGATTTCCGGCTGCGCATGAGCGGGGCGCTAGCAATCCAGAAGCGGATGCAAGGCGTCCGGTAACTGTGACGGATCAATACCGCGTATCGACCAGATATCCTGTTCGCCCCGAGCATTGACCGCCCCAGTCGTTCTTGTGGGCATTCAGCCTCGTGTCGTAGCTCTTGCGGTTGAACTTCTTCTGGCAGATCGGGCACTGGATCACGTAGGTCGGGCCGCTCGCCGAAAGGCGCGCCGGCGAGCGACGAACCGGGGCGCGAGCGGGACGCGCCGTACCGAAGAGGCCGCTGGTCGAGCGCGTTGCAGTCGACGGGGCGCGCGCCGTCGATGGCGCAACCGCGACAGGACCAGTCGGCGTCAGTTCGATCTGATGGCGCGGCGTGAACGAGCGGTTGGTGACGCGCGCGCCTTCAATGCGATCGAGACGGAGGCCCCGGTGGGCGTTCTTCCCGATATCGTGGGTGTGCAGGATGATGTCGCCGGCCTGCGTCTGGCGCAGCGAATACGGCTCGACGATGCGTGTGGTGCGTTGGCCCTCGACGTCGCGGTAGTCGAGTTCGACCAGGAGCCGGTTGGCGGCGGCAAAGCGGATAACCTCGACATGCGCCTGTCGTGCGGGCGCGATCGGCAGGCGCAGCGCGCGCTCGCGCAAAACAGTTTCACCCTGCCCGCCCACATACGCCGCCGGCACGACCGGCGCCTGACCGCCAGCGAGCCAGTCGAAGAACTCCGGCAAACCATCCCAGAAGGATTCCCAGGGTGGCAGCGAGGGCAGCTGATGCTTCAACATGTTCGACCAGGAGCCTGCGAGGGTTTCCCTGTGCGGCTCCAGCGCCACGAGCGTCGGCAGGTCGATACCCTTATGCTCGCATTTCTGTTTCAAGACATCGATCATGACGGTAGACGTTGGGCGCGCCTCCTCATTTCGGAACAGGTTGATGACGTCATAGAGATCGCGCGGCCGCGTGCGTTCGGCGAGCGCTCGCGTCTTCTCTGCAAAGACTTCTTCGTAAGCGTAGGCCCGCGCGGTGAAGCCGCCCTCTGGCGCATCCG
>JAGOCU010000054.1:1887-9937 GCA_017998555.1 Thermoflexales bacterium | reverse complement strand
AGCCGGCGATAGGCCGCCTCAATCGCCTCGATCGGGGCGGCCGGGTCGACCTGCAACAGGCGGTAATAGTCTTTGGCGGGCGGCATGGTGTCGCGGTCCTTACTCGGCGCAGACCGTTGTGCCGGGCGCGCCGCCCAACAGCGCGCGCGCGATGGCGCCGGGCTCGAGACCCGAGAAAATGACGGCTTCCAGCCCGGGCCGGGTCTGGCACAGGGCGAGCATGTCGCCGACCTTGGCGGCCATGCCGCCGGTGACGTCGGCGCCGCGCGAGGCGCCCACCCCCGCCCGAAGTTCAGCCCAATTGGCTGGCGTAATCCGATCGATCACACGCGCATCCGGCGCGCCGTAGCCGGCAAGCACGCCGTCGGTTTCGCCCGCCAGGAGGATGCGGGTGGGGGCCAGCTCGGCGGCCAGCCAGGCGAAGACCTCCTCGGTCGAGACGATCGTCCCGCCCCGGACGGTGTCGATGGCGACGTCGCCCATGACGAGCGGCACCAGCCCGTGCGCGAGGGCCGTCCGCAACGGGCGGGTATCGAGATAGACCAGGCGCCCGTCCTCGCATCGGGCGCTGGCGGAGGGCGCAAACGAGATCACCGGGACGTCCGCCTGGTGCAGCGCGTCCGCGACGATGCGGTTGAGCCGGGCGGCCATGACCGACACCTCAGCAAAGCCGCGCCAGCCGTCCGCGTCCCGCACGCCCATGCGGGTGCCGTAGCGCTTGGCCGCGGCGTGTCCAAATGAGCCGGAGCCATGACCCAGCACCAGCGGCGCGCCGGGTTGGGCAGCCAGCGCCGCCCCGATCTCGGCGCAGACCCGGGCCACCACATCGCCACGCGGCGAGTTGTCGCGGGTCTTGTCCGTGAGCAACGAGCCGCCAAGCTTGAGAAAACGCATCAAGACGATTGTACGAGATGCGGCAATTTACAATGGCGGCATGTCATCCGCACCCCCAACGACCGCGCTGGCCGTCCGCCGCGAGCGCAACTATCTGGACGCCTTTCTCGAGCGCTATTGGTTCGCCCCGCCGGTTGCGCTGTGGCGCTCGATCGAGGCCCATGCGCTGAGCGAAATTGACTTCCCCGCGCCCATGCTGGACTTTGGCTGCGGGGACGGCATGTTCACCGAGGCGATCTTTGGAAAACAGCCGGGGGTGTATGGCTGCGATATCGCCACGGCCGAGTTGCCCAGCGCCCGCGCGAGCGGGGTCTACACCGAAGGCGTGGAATTTGCCGACGGGCATGCGCTGCCGTATGCGACCGGCACGTTTGGCTCGGTCTACAGCAATTCGGTGGTTGAGCACATCCCCGATCCGGAGAACGTCCTGCCCGAGCTTGCCCGGGTGCTGCGCCCGGGCGGGAAACTCATCCTGACCGTGCCGAGCGATCAGTTCCGCAGGTTATTGCACGGGGTCAGGAACGCGGCCAGCCCGGAGGCGGCCCGGGCGTATTCGGATGTTATCGACAAGCGTTTTGCGCATCACCACTATCACAGCCCCGGGGAGTGGGCGGCCCTCTTCTCGGCGGTGGGGGTCACGCTCACGCTCGCCCGCTATTACGTTTCGCCCGCGGCGATGCTGGCCTGGGATCAGATGAACGCCGAATTTGGCATCGGCCAGCGCACGCTCTTGTCGACCCTGATGGGGCCAAAGCTGCGCTGGCTGGGGATCGGGCCGGCCCTCACCCGCAACAAACTCGCCGCGCGCCTGGGCGAGATGCGCGCGCGCTACGCCGACGCGTGGGGGGCCGAGGGCGGCGGATTGCTGGTCGTCGGTGAGCGAATGGCATAGATATTGGCTCATTAGCAGAAGAAGGGAAGAAACGAAGGGGAAGGAGGAGGAAGGCGGGACCCCACCCACAGCCCCTTGTCCGAAACTTCCTTCTTCCCTTCTTCTGTTACCGATTGGCGTACAACTTTTCATGTCTATCACCGACCTGCCTGATCGCATCGCCGTGCTGGCGCCCGCGGCGCGGGCTCGCTTTGAGCGCCTGTTTGAGGTGACCCGCAGCGAGGGTCAATGCGTTGTGCCTGAAACGATGCGGCCCTGGGCGATTGAGACATTCGGGTCCGTCGAGGCGGTCGAGCGCCAAGCTGTCATCCGGGTGACCAACACGGTCACCTGGGAGGGGGCGCAGTACAACCCGATCCGGATGCGCCGGCCCATGCCGGTGCGGACGGCGGACGGCGGACCGCAATCTTCCGACAAACGGCCGCGGGCCGACATTTTTGCCGCCCCGCTCGAGAGCACCGCCGCCGACATCTTTGGGCGGGTGCATGGCAAGCACTGCGTGACCACCAGCAACATCGCGCGATGGGAGGGGATGAATGCGGTCCTGATCTTCGATACGTTTGACCCGCTGGCCATTGACGCGGCGCATATGCGCGATTACTTCGCGGCGTCGCGCGAGTGGGCGAGACGGGGGCGGCAGGCCGCGCCCGAGGCGCGCCATTTTGTGTGGATGTGGAATGGCGGGCCGATGGGCGGCGCCTCCATCCCGCACGCGCACGCCCAGCTTGCGCTGGCCCGCGGCCGAACCTACGCCTTCATCGAGCGCCTGCGGCTTGCGGCGCTGGGATATCGCGCGCGTTACGGATCGGACTATTTCGCAGATCTGCTTGCCGCGCACGCCGACGTGGGCCTTGGGTTCGCGCTGGGCGGCGTGCCCGGTCTGATCAACCTGGGCGCGCTGCGCGGCTACGACACCTGGCTGCTGGGCGCGGCTTTTGACGATGCCCTGGCCAGCGCCTTCGCCCGGGCCTTGCGCGCCCTGATCGATCAGGCCGGGACGCGCGCCTTCACCGCCAGCGTCGTGATGCCGCCCATCAACGCCGAGGGCGGCCCCGAACGCCCCGACGATCCGGATTGGCGCGGTTTCCCCTTTATCGCCCGGATCGTCGATCGCGGCCGCGCCGACGCGGCTTCATCTGATATTGGATCGTTGGACTTGTTTGGCGCGAGCGTCATCGGCCACGATCCGTATACGGCCGCCGCCGCGATGCGGGCGGCCGCCCAAGAGAACCCCACATGACAGACAGCGTACTCGCCATTGACCTGGGCGGCACCAACTTCCGGGTCGCCCTGATGGATCGGGCCGGGACCGTGCTGAGGAAGGATCGCCAGCCGACCCGGATCGAGGAGGGGCCGGACGCCACCATCGCCCGGCTGATCGAAAGCGCCCGCGGGTTGCTGCGCGATTCCGCCCCGCGCGCGATTGGGGTGGCCGCCCCCGGCCCGCTGGACCCTTTCAAAGGCGTGATCTTGATGGCCCCGAATATGCCGGGCTGGATCAATGTGCCGCTGCGCGACCGATTGGTGGCGGCCCTGGGTTTGCCGTGCGTAATCGACAATGACGCGAACCTGGCCGGTCTGGGCGAGCAGCGCTACGGCGCGGGCAGCCACGCCGGCGCGGACGGCGGGCGCGCCCGCAATCTGGTCTATTTCACCGTCAGCACGGGGGTTGGCGGCGGGGCGATTTGCGATGACCGGCTGATTCGCGGCGCGCGCGGGTTTGCGACCGAGTTCGGCTATTTCATCCTGGACATGAACGCGCCGGCCGAGCGCGCGGGCGTGCCGGGCAACCTGGAGGACATGTGCTCAGGACCGGCCATCGCCCGATATGCGCAGCAGCGCCTGCTCACCGGGCGCGCGTCGCGGATGCTTGATCTGGCCGGCGGAATCGTGGGCCAGGTGACGGCCCGGCATGTGAGCGAAGCCGCTCAGGCCGGCGATGCGCTCGCCCTCGAGATCGCGCGCCGAACCGGGCGCATCCTGGGCTACGGCGTCATCAATGCCATTCACGCGTTCGATCCGGAGATCGTTGTGTTGGGTGGTAGCGTTACGCTGATGGGCGAGCTGCTTTTTGAGCCGTTGCGGGCGACCGTGAAGCAGTTTGCGCTGGCGCCATACCGCGATATCCCGATCGTGCGGGTCGCCCTCGGCGACGACGCGGGCCTGGCCGGCGCGGCGGCCCTGGCGTTTGAATCCCTCTAGTTCACGAAAGACATGTCGAGCCCGCATGGTCGCCGAAGGCGACCATGCGGGCTCGACTGCTTTTCTGGAACTAAAGATAGTCCCGCAGTTCGCGGCTGCGCAGCGGGTGGCGCAGCCGGCGCAGGGCGCGATTCTCGATCTGGCGGATGCGCTCGCGAGTGAGGCCGAACTTCTGGCCCACTTCTTCGAGGGTGTAGCTCTTCCCATTGACGAGCCCAAAGCGCAGCCGGATGATGCGCTGCTCACGCGGGGTGAGGGTTGACAAGACCTGTTCGACCTTGTCGCGCAGGAATGTTTCGATGACGGTCTGCGACGGCGAGGGCTCGGTCTCGTCTTCGATCAGCGAGCCGAATTCGCTGTCCTCTTCTTCGCCCACGGGCTGTTCGAGCGAAAGCGGCCGCCATGACACCGTCTGCATCCATTCGATCTTGCCGGGATCGAGGCCCATCTCGGACGCGATTTCGGCCGGCATGGGTTTGCGCCCGAGCGACTGCTCGAGTTCGTGGGTGACCTTGTAAAGCTGGCGGATCCGGTCGTTCATATGAACCGGCACCCGGATTGTGCGGGCCTGGTCGGCGATGGCCCGGGTGATGGTCTGGCGGATCCACCAGGTGGCGTAGGTGCTGAAGCGGAAGCCGAGTTTGTAGTTGAACTTCTCGACGGCTTTCATCAGCCCGAGGTTGCCTTCCTGGATCAGATCGAGAAAGTGCACCCCGCGGCCCATGTATTTCTTGGCGATGCTGACCACCAGGCGGGTGTTCGCCTTGATGATGTGCTCGCGGGCCAGGCGCCCGTCCTCAATTGAGGCGCGCAGGCGCGCTTCCGAATCGGCGGTGCGCGTCGCGCTGGTTATCTTCAGGCGGGCGACGGCGCGCTCGCCGCGCTCCATCCGCTTCGCCAGGCTGACTTCCTCGGCCGTGGTGAGAAGCGGCACGCGGGCCATCTCGCGCAGGTACAGGGCGATGCTGTCGTCAGTGGCCTGGCCTTCCTCGGCGTCCTCATCCTCGTCTTCTTCCTCTTCGAACAGGCTGAGGTCCTGGTCGTCGTCGTCATCGGCCGTGTCGGTGAGGCGCACCCCGGCTTCCTCGAGCGCGGCCATGATGCGCTCGATCTGCTCGAAGTTCTCATCCAGGTCCGGGACGAGCTCATAGATATCCTCGAGCACCAGCCCGCCCTGCACCTCGGCCTTGATGATCAAGGCGGCAACGGTTTGTTCGTCGTCTAGGAGCATGGCGGATGGAAAACGAAAGGGCGCGCCGTCAATCCGGGCCCCGATTCTTGTCGGACCAGTTGATTCTCAGCCAGTCGGCGGAATCCTCGCCGAGCAGCTTCTCCATGTTCGCCTGGGCTTTCTGGTCGTCTCGAAAGGCCGGGCTGATCGGATCGATGGGGATCGCCATCAGCACATGCTCGCGCGCCGGCTCGGTGAGGTCGATGAAGCCGTCGTCGGTGACATGGTGCAGCTCATCATCCTCGAGGGGATTCTCAGTGAGGCGATGATGGGGCAACGCAAAGAACACATCCTCAAGCTCGGTCGAGATGGGGAAGTCGAACAGCTCGAGCGAGCGCACACACTGGACCTTGACCGCGCCCTCGATCCGTCCTTCAACCATGATGCTGTCTTTCATCCGGGTAAAGGTGAGCGCAGCCGCGGCGTTGTCGAGGCGCGTTTCGTCATCGAGCCAGACCGAATCAGCGTTAAACGATTCCGTTAGGCTCGCGCCGACCACGGCGTGAAGCAGCTTGGACACGCGGAAACGCATGCGACATTTTACCATCCGCATCATGGACCGGCCGAACAGGTGTTCTTGTTGACGAGCCTGTGGACAACGTGTGGGCGCGCCGCATCCGGCATGTGGAAAACAGGGGTGGAATCCCAGCGATTCGTGTTGATAATCTGTGGGCTTAATGCGTGCGCCACCCAACCTTAAATATCTCGCCGATGCGGGTCCAAATCGGTTCTCGCGCTTGTCGACCAGCGCGCATGCGTGTAAGATTCGCCTCCCGACGCATCGCAATGAAGACCATGAACCACTAACAGGGAATCATTTCCGGAGGCCATATCCGCCAGCGCAGCTGGCGGATATGGCCTCCGGAAAAGTGATTTGTTGGGAGTTCCAAATCGACGCAGTCCGCGATCGGGGACAAGGAAGCAGGAGTGACGGTGTCATGAAACCCGAAGACGCATGGCAGGCCACCGTTGGCGAAATCGAGATTAGCTCGGGCAAGGGCAACTACCTCACCTGGTTGCGCTCGGCCCGTTTTGTTTCGTACGAGGACGGCCAATTCATCATTGGCGTGACCAACGGCTACGTGAAGGATTGGATGGAACATCGCATGGCGTCGACGCTGCAAAAGGCGTTGACTGACCGCATGGGTCGGACCGTCGAAGTGTCGGTCGTGTTGTTGACTCAGAGCGGCGCCATTTCGAGCGCGACCTCCGTAAATCGGCATATCGAGAGCGCGCTGGACAAAACCGCCCGTGAGCGCGACGGCGTGACGGCCGAGCCTGCCGCGAGTCTTGCGCCCGAGGCGCCGGTTCGCCTGCGTCCGGCCCAGGGCTCGATGCAGCCCATGACCGATGGCCTGATTTCGCGCTACACCTTTGAGTCGTTCGTGGTGGGCTCGGGCAACCGGATGGCCCATGCGGCCGCCATGTCGGTGGCCGAGTTTCCGCCGGACCGCTACAACCCGCTGTTTCTATATGGCGGATCGGGCCTGGGCAAGACCCATCTCCTGCACGCGATCGGGCACGCGGCGCGCAAGCACGGCATGACCTGCGTCTACGTCACGTCCGAGGCCTTTGTCAACGAGCTCATCACCGCCATCCGGGCCCAGGCGACGGAAGCGTTCCGCCAGAAGTACCGGCATGTCGACATGCTGTTGATGGATGACGCCCAGTTCATCGCCGGCAAGGAAAGCACCCAGGAAGAGTTCTTTCACACCTTCAACACCCTGCACAGCGCCAACAAGCAGATCGTGCTCACCAGCGACCGCGCGCCCAAGAGCATGGTCACCCTCGAAGACCGGCTGCGCAGCCGCTTTGAGTGGGGGTTGATGGCCGACATCGCGCCCCCCGACTATGAAACCCGGGTGGCCATCCTGCAGCAGAAATCCGCCCAACGCAATCTGGTCATGCCATCCGAGGTCATCGAGTTCGTGGCCAAGCAGGTCCAGAGCAATGTGCGCGAACTCGAGGGCGCCCTCAACCGCCTGTTTGCGACCGCTGAACTCACCGGCCGGCCGCTCTCGGTGCAGCTTGCCCGCGACACGCTGGCCGATCTGGTCGGGCGCCGCTCGCACATCACGCCCTCCCAGGTGATCGAGACCTGCGCGAAGTTCTACAACATCTCCGTGCCCGAAATCGTGTCAGCTTCGCGCAGCCGCGAGATGGTCCAGCCGCGCCAGGTCGCGATGTATCTCATCCGCCAGGAAACCGATGCCTCGCTGCCCGAAATTGGCGGCCTGCTCGGCGGGCGCGATCACACCACCGTCATCCACGGCGTCGAGCGGATCAAGGAGCGCCTCGAGACCGAGGACAACCTCCGCCGCGACGTGATGAGCATCCGCGAGGCGCTGGCCCAGAACGTGCTGACCGCCTGAATCTACGTCTGAAGCAATATCCCCCGCCCCGGCGTACGCCGGGGCGGGGGATATTGCTTCAGGCAGATCCATACCGCTACAATTCCCGCCGAGGATATTCCGGATGGCTTCCAGGAGATCAAACATGGCGCTAAAGGAAAGCCGCGGGCTGTATTTTGAGGAATTCATCGTGGGCGAGAAGGTCACCTCGCAATCGCGCACGATTACGGAGACCGATGTGGTCATGTTCGCCGGCCTGTCCGGCGACTTCAACGAGATTCACACGAGCGAGGCGTTCTCGAAGGGCGAGCGTTTTGGCAAACGCATCGCGCATGGCCTGCTCGGGCTGAGCATCGCCTCGGGCCTGGCCTTTCAGATGGGCTTCCTGGTCGGCACCGTTGAGGTGTTTCGGGCCATCGAATGGGAGTTCACCGGGGCGATCTTCCTGGGTGACACCATCCGGGTCGTCGCCGAAGTGGC
>JAGOCU010000054.1:0-1787 GCA_017998555.1 Thermoflexales bacterium | reverse complement strand
CATGATCATCATTGGACTGATGTCCGGGACATCGGCTGACGGCGTGGACGCCGCCGTGGTCGAGGTCGGCGGTATGCCCGCCGCCGGCGGTATGCCCGCCGCTCCGACCTATCGTCTGCTCGCCCACACCCTCACCCCCCACAGTGACGCGCTGCGCGAGGAGATCCTGGCCTGTGTGCGGCCCGAGCATGGCACCGTCGACCGCCTGTGCGCCCTGAACTTTGAGCTGGGTGAATCGTTTGCGATGGCGGCCCTGACCGGCGCGCGCGCGGCCGGCATTGCGCCCGAGCGGATCGACCTGATCGGCAGCCATGGCCAGACGATGTGGCACATTCCCGGCCACAGCACGCTGCAGATCGCCTCGCCAGCCGTCATCGCCGAGCGCACGGGCGCGACGGTGATCTCGAATTTCCGCGCCCGCGACATGGCGGCGGGCGGGCAGGGCGCGCCGCTGGTGCCGTTTGTGGATGCCCTGCTGCTGCGCCATCCGACCCTGATCCGGGCGGCCCAGAACATCGGCGGGATCGCGAACGCGACGTATCTGCCGCCGTTGGACGCGGATGCGTCGGCGATTTTTGCCTTCGACAGCGGCCCGGGCAATATGCTCATCGACGACGCGGTCCGGCGCGCGACGGACGGAGCGATGCAATACGACGACGGTGGCGCGCTCGCCGCCCAGGGTCGGGTCGATGGCAGCCTGCTCGAGGAGCTGATGGAGCACGCCTTTTTGCGCGCGCCGCCGCCCAAGACGACCGGGCGCGAGGTGTTTGGGGCCCAGTTTGGCGCCGGACTGTGGGCCAGCGGTGTCGCGCGCGGCCTGAAGCCGGTCGACATCGTGGCTACCGCAACGGCGTTTACGGCCATGTCGATCGCGGTGTCGTATCGCGACTTTCTGCCTGCCATGCCCAACGAGGTGCTGGTGTCGGGCGGCGGCGCGCTCAACCCGACCCTGTTGCGGATGATGGAGCGGCAGCTCAACGACTTCTCCCCGGCCGGCCATACGGTCCGGGTGATGCGCTCGGACGAGGCGGGGATCCCGGTATTGGCCAAGGAGGCCTTTGCCTTTGCCATCCTGGCCGACCAGACCTGGCGTGGCCGGCCGGGTAATCTGCCGGCGGCGACGGGCGCGCGCGCCCCGGTGATCCTGGGCGATATCACCCCCGGGGCGCGCTTTCCGTATCCTCTTGCATCTCAATGACTCAACCGCTTCCGCTCACCGAGACCCGCAACCCAGACACCTCTGACATCGATGCGCTGTCCGCGCTCGAGATCCTGCGCCGGATCAACGCCGAGGACCAGAAGGTGCCGGATGCCGTCGCCGCTGCCATCCCCGATATCGCCCGGCTGGTGGACGGGCTCGTCGCGCGGATGCGCGAGGGCGGTCGCCTGATCTATACCGGCGCGGGCACCTCCGGGCGGCTGGCCGTTGTCGACGCCAGCGAGATGCCACCCACGTACAGCGTGCCGCCCAGCCTGGTGGTCGGCCTGATCGCGGGCGGACCGGGGGCGATGTTCAAGTCGTTGGAAGGCGCCGAGGATGACCCCGCGCTCGGGCGGGCCGACATTGCCGCGCTCAACGTTGACGCGCGCGACACCGTCGTCGGGATCGCCGCCAGCGCGCGCACGCCTTACGTTGTGGGTTCACTCAACGAGGCGCGCGCCCGGGGGGCGCTCACCGCCAGCCTGTGCTGCTCGGCCCCGCCGTCCTCCGTCCATGACGCGGCCGAGATCCAGATCAGCCTGCTGACCGGGCCCGAGGTCGTGACCGGCTCGACCCGGATGAAGGC
>JAGOCU010000443.1 GCA_017998555.1 Thermoflexales bacterium | reverse complement strand
CGATCGGCGGCGCCACCCGCCAGCGCGTCACCAGCGTCGTCGCCGCCATCACGGGCGGGGTAACGACATTCTTCGCATCCTGTCACAACGGACTGGTCTTCCGATCCGGCGACGGGCATGCATGGACGATCGCCGGGGCCGGCTTCCCCACGGGCCTGGGCCGGATCTGCCTGGGGTGCCAACCGGACAATCCCAACATCGTCTACGCCCTGGCCAGCACGGGCGCGGTCTATCGCCTCGACGCTGCCAACGGCAACTGGCAGGAAGTGTCGGGGGTTCCGGCCAGCTTGACTGGCACGCAGGGTTGGTACGATTTGGCCGTGGCCGTCGCCCCCGACGATCCCAATCGGGTCTATCTCGGCGGATCGACCGAGTTCTCGAACGGCGACTGGTCGGGCTCGGCCTATCGTTGTGAGATCACCCTCGGCGCGAGCGGTCCAGGCGCGACGGCGACCTATATCGGCGGTGCGGTCCATGCCGATGTCCACACCCTGGTCTTCGCTCCCGGCGATCCCAACCAGCTCTGGCTGGGTTGCGATGGCGGTGTTTTTCTCTCCACCAGCCCGGCCGCCGGCGATGGCGGCTTTGTCTCGCGCAACCTGGGCTATCAGACCCTGATGATGGAGCACCTGGGCCAGCATCCAACCGAAGAAGCCGTGCTTTTCTGCGGCACCCAGGATAATGGCTGCGTGCGTTATACAGGCGAGGAGGCCTGGCTGTATTCGGCCGGCGGCGACTGTGGCTATGCCCTCATCCACTGGCGGGATCCGTACAAGGCGCTGAGCACCTATGTCGAGGGAACGATCCGGCGCACGACCAACGGCGGCCAGCGCTATGCCTGGAGCGATGCCAGCGTGCCGGTCGCGGGCGGCGATGCGCCGCTGTTTTATGCGCCGATTGCAGGCGTGCCGCCCAATCCGGCCAGCCCAACGGCGTCCGCCGACGCCGACCTCGTGGCGTTTGGCAGTGTCCGCCCCTGGATCAGCCCGGATTTTGGCGCGTCCTGGCGTTCAATCCCGCACAACAGCCTGGCTCAGGATAGCCTGGGCGCGCAGATCCGCTCGCTGGCCTTTGCCTCGCCCAATCGGCTGTACGCCGGCACGATGAATGGCGGGGTGTATCGATTTGACCGCGCCGGCGCGACATGGACCCGGACCCAGATCGATACGTTGGGCGGCCCGAATCAGCTTGTCCTCAGTGGCGCGGTCACGGATATCGCGGTTGATCCGGCGAATCCGGATCGACTCTTTGTCACCCTGGGCGGGACCGGCGATTTTCGGCACGTCTGGTTCTTCGATGGCGCGCAATGGGCGGCCCGCGGCGGTCCCGGCGCCGGGCAGCCCAACAGCCTGCTCGACGTGCAGGCCAACGCCCTGGCGATCGATCCGGCCGACCCCGGCACGCTGTATCTTGGCGCGGATCTCGGTGTGTGGCGCTCGGTCGACAGCGGGTTGACCTGGCAGACCTGGTCGGAGGGGCTGCCCGATGCCGGCGTGATGGACCTTGCCCTGCACGGGCCGAAGCGCATCCTGCGGGCGGCGACCCATGGCCGCGGGGTGTGGGAGCGCGCGCTCGGCGCGGGCGATGCGCGCCCGGTGGAACTGGTGGTGCGCAGCACTCAGCTTGACTCTGGGCGTTTTGCGGCTCTGGACGGGCTGGCGGATCCGACCGCGCCCGGACAGTCCGTGCGAATCTGGAACGGCCCCGACATCAAGGTCGACGCGCCCACCGCGGCGGGGTTTCAGTTTCCGTCCGGCGGGCCGATCAGTTTCCTGCAATTCGTGGATGAGTTGAGCGACGATGCGGCGCATGTTTCCCCATCGGGCGGACCGATCGCCTCGCGGGTGTACGTGCAGGTCCACAACCGGGGGGTCGTCCCGGCCAACGAGGTCCGGGTGATGCTGCTTCTGGCGAACGCATCGGCGGGGCTGCCGGCCCTGCCGCCCGGCTACGACGCGCAGGTCCGGAATGGGCTGCCGATCAACACCCCCGACTGGCACACGGTCGGGAGCGTCTCGCTCAACGACCTGCGCGCCGGATTCCCGCAGATTGCGGCGTTTGAGCTGCCCGTGTCGATGCTGCCGCCGCCGGCGATTCCGTTTCTCAATCCGCACACCTGTGTGCTGGCCCTGATCCACCATCCCGATGACCCGTTCAACAACCCTGAGACCAACGTTGACAGCATGACCGGCGCTGAGCGCAAGGCCGCCCACAAGAACCTCAACGTCGCCGGCTTCTCCGGGTCCGGCCTGATCCCGATCGTCCTGCCGATCCGGGTGAACAACGCCGATCTCGCGCGGGCGCGGGTGAAAGGCATACGTGTTGATCTGCAACGTTATCCCGGAAAGGCGCGCCTGATCATCCCGCCGCTCGACCTCGGAGGCGGGCTGCCGCGCGCCGCCGACAGCGCCGGGATGGCCGCCTTCAAGACCTGGGCGAAGGCGCATCTGAAGGCCATCAGCGCCAATCAGCGCAGCCGGAAGAAGACCGAGGGCGAGTGGGCGCGCCAGCGCGTCGCGGATGTCAAGGCGGCCGTGGCCGGCGGCACGGCGATGGAAGTCGGCGCGCGCGACCGCTCTCCCACGTTGGGCGATATTCGTCTCAAGCCCGGCGAAAGCCGCACGCTCTTCCTGCTGCTCGAGCGCCCGGCCCGGGCGCGAGCGGGTCAGACCTACGAAGTCACCGTCGAGCAGACGGATGACGCGCAGCC
>JAGOCU010000442.1 GCA_017998555.1 Thermoflexales bacterium | reverse complement strand
TGCTGAACGAAGGACTGGTCGCGCAACTGTCCGGGATTCCCATCGCCACAGCCCGGGCGGCGATTGGCGCCATCATCGCGGTCTTCCTCTTCGCCGCGCTGGATGTTTTCAGGCTCGAATCGGATCGAATTGCCCAGGCCCTGTCCCAGGAGCAGGCGCTCAGCGCCGAACGCGAGCGGATCAGCCGCGAATTGCACGATGGCACCCTGCAGTCGGTCTATGCGTTCGGACTTGTCCTCGACGACGCCGGCCATGCGCTGACCGAAGCCGTCACAACACCGGGCGCCCCCGAAGTGACAGCCGCCGCCCGCGAAAGAATCGAGCATGCCCGCAAGCAGATCACCTATGCCGTCAACGGCCTGAACCAGACGATCGGCGACATCCGCGGCTTCATCTACGACCTGCGCGCGGCCCGCGCCGACGAAGACCTGGCCCGCGGACTGGTCGATGTCATCGGCGAGTTTCGGATGAGGACCGGGTTGCCGGTCGACTGGCAGGTGACTGGCCGGCCCGCCGAACCGCTCAGCCCTGCCCGTCGCCATCATGTGTACCAGGTTGCCCGCGAGGCGCTCAGCAATGTGGCGCGCCATGCCGGCGCCGACCGTGTTCAGGTTGCGCTGGCCTATGGCGGACCCGACGGTCGTGGCGCGGGAATGCGCCTCTCAGTCAGCGATAATGGCGTCGGCGTATCATCCCCTATCGGTCAAATCGGTCGCGGCCTGCGCAACATGCGTGAGCGCGCCCGCATCCTCGGCGGCGAGCTGACGGTCGAGGGCAATTCGGGAAAAGGCACCACGGTCGTGCTGGAGCTGGAGTAAGCGGGCATCGCCCAATCAGATCATGAGCAGGTTGCGAATCATCATCGTCGACGATCACGAGGTCGTCCGTATTGGGTTGCGCACGCTTTTGGCGCGCCAGCCCGGGTTTGAGGTCGTTGATGAAGCAACGAATGGCCAGGAAGCCGTCCGCAAGACCCTGATGCACCGGCCGGATGTCGTCGTGATGGACGTGCGGCTGATGGGCATGAGCGGGATCGAGGCCTGTCGCGAAATCGTGGCCGCGGCGGCCCGGGTCAAAGTCATCATGTTGACTTCCTACGGCGATGACGATGTGCTATATGACTCGATCGCCGCGGGCGCCAGTGGATTTGTGCTCAAACAGTTGGGCAGCGACGATCTGGTGAAGCATATCCAGACCGTTGCGCGGGGCGAGAGCACCCTCGACCCGGCCTCAACGACCAAGGTATTCATCAAGATGCGCGCCCAGGCCCGCAAACGTGAGCAGAGCGCATTCGCCGAGTTGACTGAGCAGGAAATGCGGGTGCTCTCGCGCCTGGCCGAAGGCCGCACCAATCGTGAGATCGCCGACTTGTTGTCCCTTGGCGAGGGCACCGTGCGCAACTACGTCAGCGCGGTGTTCTCGAAGCTTGGGGTAAACAACCGGGCCGAAGCTGCGGCCTACGCCGCCGCCCACAGCATCAAGGAATACCTGTAACCCAGCTTGCATCCGCGAGATTCACGGCGGCCGGATCAGGCAACCGAGTGCTGCGCAACGTCGTCCGCGCCACTTGAGCGAGCGTGTTTGCGTCGTACCACACGATCTCGACCTCAAACGGGTCGCCAGGATTCAAGCCCGAAGCCAGGCTCACGTCGCAGGCGCCATCCCTGATCGGCACACCCACGGTCCAGGACCACATCGGCGCGAATCCCTGCATGGGCTCCTGATCCGCCTGGGCGAGGATCCGACCGTCCGGACCACGCAGGCGCAGGCTGTACTTCAACGCGTAGGGGGCGTCGCCCTCGGCCAGCACCCAGGTCGGAAAAAGACAAACCCGGCCCGGGTTCGTCTCCCGCCACCCGAATGCCGCCAGGGTGATTGGAAGGTCGGGCGCGAATGCGCGCAGGGGCGGCGCGTTCACCACCGCGGCTCGCGGGATGATGCGAGGGCCGAGCACAGCCCCAACATACTCAAGGGCGCCGTTCGGCGTTCGGCGAAGCAATCTGAACAAGGATGGACCCGCCGGCATTCCGTCAAGAATGCGGACCGATGCGGTGTCTTGCGCAATCTGAGTCTGCGCGCCCTCGACCCGGAAAACTCGGGTTGCCAGGGGCCAGCCTCCCAGTCCATGCGACGGCGCGAACGCCTCGAGAATCATTCCGGACGGAATCCGGTCGTTGCGCCAGCGCAATGTCATGGTGACGCTCTCGCCTGGCGCCGCAATGGCAGGGGTGATGTCCACCCCGTCGAGAACGAATGGGGAATGGTCTACCTCGTCGATGAGCAGGGGACCCCGGTTAGCGAAGGGCCTGTCGGTGTAGTCCACAAACCGGGCAGCGCCTGCCGGCTTCTCTTGGAGGGCGCTCAGACCCCAGCCCAAAAGCAGGGTGGCGAGACCGAGGGCCGGCATGTAGCGGAGGGCCGGCGCAAGGCGCCGCCGACCGCCCCCTGACAGACCGCGCCGAATCACCCAGATCGCGCCGACCGCGAGGGCCAGCAGGCTGATAAGCTCGCCCATGCGTTGGGCTGGCGTGGGCCGATAACGGATGGCCAGACGCCACTCGCCCTCGGACAATTCGGCCCGCGCCCAGCCGAGCCCCGGCGCGGGCGTCAGCCCGACCGTCTTCACGGTCCCCGACGCATCCCTGGCCAATGCTTCCCAGGCGTCCCAATACAGCAGGGGCAGCGCAATCGTCGCCCCGCCCGGTCCAACGC
>JAGOCU010000441.1 GCA_017998555.1 Thermoflexales bacterium | reverse complement strand
TCGTGCGGCCCGACGTGATTCTGGACATCCATCGCCAGTATCTCGAGGCCGGGGCCGACATCATCGAGACCAACACCTTCAACGGCACGGCCATCAGCCAGGCCGACTTTGGCCTGCAGGCTCACACCTATGAGCTCAACCTGGCCGCCGCGCGGCTCGCCCGCCAGGCCGCCGACGAGTTCACCCGGCGCGACCCGAGCCGGCCACGCTATGCCGCGGGCGCGCTCGGGCCCACCACCCGGACCGCCTCGCTCTCGCCCGATGTCAACAATCCAGGCTTCCGGGCCGTCACCTTCGACGACCTCGAGCGGGCCTACTTCGAGGAGACCAGCGCCCTGATCGAGGGCGGGGTCGATGTGCTGCTGGCCGAGACGTCCTTCGATACGCTGAACATGAAGGCGGCCCTGTTCGCCATCCAGCGCTTCTTCCACGAGGGCGGGCGGCGCGTCCCGGTCCTGGCCTCAGTCACCATCACCGACCAGAGCGGGCGCACCCTGAGCGGGCAGACCGTCGAAGCCTTCTGGGCCTCGATCCATCGCGCGCCGCTGATCAGCATGGGCATCAACTGCGCCCTCGGGCCGGACGAGATGCGCCCGTATATCGAGGCCATGAGCGGGATCTCGCAGACCTGGATCAGTTGTTATCCCAATGCGGGTTTGCCAAATGCGTTTGGCGGCTACGACATGACGCCTCGCAAGTTCGCCGACACGGTCGGCGAGTTCGCCCACAACGGCTGGGTCAACATCCTGGGCGGCTGCTGCGGCACCACCCCTGAGCACATCGCCGCCGTCAGCGCTGTCATCAAGGGGGCAAAGCCCCATCAGCGCAACGCGCCCGTCCACCGCAGCTACTTCAGCGGTCTTGAACTATTGACGTTTGGCGGTCCGCCGGCAGAGGCAGAGGCCGCAAAGGCCGCCGAAGCGCCCCGGACGGCGTCTACGGCCTTCCAGATCGTCGGCGAGCGGACCAACGTCACCGGATCGCCCAGGTTCGCAAAGCTGATCAAGGATGGCAAGTACGAGGAAGCCCTCGCCGTCGCCCGCCAGCAGGTCGAGAACGGGGCCAACATCATCGACGTCAACTTCGATGAAGGCCTGATCGACGGCGAACAGGCCATGACAACGTTCCTCAACCTGGTCATGGCCGAGCCCGACATCTCGCGCGTCCCGGTCATGATCGACAGCTCGAAATGGAGCGTGATCGAAGCCGGGCTCAAGTGCGTGCAGGGCAAATGCATCGTCAACTCGATCAGCCTGAAAGAGGGCGAGCAGGCCTTCCTCGAGCATGCCCGGCTGGTCCGCCAATACGGGGCTGGCGCGGTCGTCATGGCCTTCGACGAGCGCGGCCAGGCTGACACGTATGAACGCAAGATCGAAGTCTGCCGGCGGGCCTACGACCTGCTCATCCACAAGGCCGGATTCGTGCCCGAGGACATCATCTTCGATCCGAACGTGCTGACCGTGGGCACGGGCATCGAGGAGCACGCCAACTACGCTGTCGATTTCATCCGGGCCACCCGTTGGATCAAGGACAACCTGCCCGGGGCGAGCGTGAGCGGCGGTATCAGCAATGTCTCGTTCTCCTTCCGCGGCAACAATCGCATCCGCGAAGCGATGCACAGCGCCTTTCTGTATCACGCGGTGAAGGCCGGGCTGGACATGGGCATCGTCAACGCCGGCCAACTCGCGGTGTATGAGGACGTGCCCAAAGACTTACTCGAGCGGGTCGAAGACGTGCTGCTCAATCGGCGAGCCGATGCCACCGAGCGCCTGATTGAATTCGCCCGGGCCAGCGCCGCCCGGGGCGAGTCCACCGCCGGGACCGACACCGTCAAAGCCGATCCAAACGCGCTCGCCTGGCGGGCCGAATCGATCGAGCGCCGGCTGGAGATCGCCCTGGTCCGCGGCATCGTCGACTACATCGATCAGGATGTCGAGGAAGCCCGCCAGAAATACGGCAAGACCCTGGCCGTCATCGAGGGCCCGCTCATGGCCGGAATGAACGTCGTCGGCGATCTGTTTGGCTCGGGCAAGATGTTCCTGCCCCAGGTCGTCAAGAGCGCGCGGGTGATGAAGAAGGCCGTGGCCGTGCTCGAGCCGTATATCAGGGCCGAGCAAACCGCCTCCGGCGCGACCGCCGAAGCACAGCGCAAGCCGCGCCTGGTCCTGGCCACGGTCAAGGGCGACGTCCACGACATCGGCAAGAACATCGTCGGGGTGGTGCTGGGCTGCAACGGCTATGACGTCATCGACCTCGGGGTGATGGTGCCGGCCGAGAAGATCCTGCGCACCGCCCGCGAGGTTGGCGCGTCGGTGATCGGATTGAGCGGCTTGATCACGCCCTCGCTGGACGAAATGGCCCACGTGGCGAAGGAGATGGCCCGCGAAGGCTGGGAGATTCCCCTGTTGATCGGCGGAGCGACAACGAGCAAGGCTCATACCGCGCTCAAGATCGCCCCGCACTACGGGCCGTCGGTCGTCCACGTCATCGACGCCTCGCGGGCGGTGGGCGTCGTTGGCTCGCTGCTCAGCGACAACCTGCGCGAGACCTTTGACCAGGACAACCGCGCCCAACAGGCGGCCCTGCGCGCGCAGTTCGAGGGCCGGGTTGGGCGCAAACCCCTCCTGCCCCTGCTCGAGGCCCGCCGGCGCCACCTCGCCATCGATTGGAAGGCGGACGACATCGCCCGGCCCGCCTTTACCGGCCGGCGTG
>JAGOCU010000440.1 GCA_017998555.1 Thermoflexales bacterium | reverse complement strand
GGAACACCCTGTTCGCAGGCGTCGCAACCCCCTACAGCGGGACGGTCACGAGCGCAGGCGGGATCACCGGCACGGCCGGGTTTGTGAACCCGGCGGCCGGCGACTATCACCTGGGCGCTGGCAGCGCGGCCATAAACGCCGGCGTCGACGCGGGCGTATACACCGACTTCGAGGGTCAGCCCCGGCCGCAGGGCGGCGGGTTCGACATCGGCTATGACGAGTCGCCCTTCGCGCCTCGGGCCTATCTTCCTGTCGTTGCGCGCTGAGCAAGTCCGTCTGAATCGCGGATTACACGGATTGGACGGATGCCACGGAGCAACTCATCTCGATGAACTTGCGCCGTCCGTGAAATCCTCAGCATCCGCGACGCAGATAGGTAGCGTCAGAATCACCGACAACACGGCACCGCTCAGGTAGCTCAGCGCGAACCGTTCCATGTCATCCGCAGCATCCGTGTTTTCCGTGATTCTGACACTTGCCCCCCTTGACAAATAGACATCTGTCTATATAATAACCCATCGATGAGTATCTATAAGAAGTCCGCCCCGGTCGACGCCGTCGCCTTTGCCAAGGCTTTGGCCGACGACACCCGCCAGCGGATCATGACCCTGTGCTGCTGCGAGCGGTTGACCGTCGGCGACATCACGGCGAAGATCGGGGTCGCCCAGCCCACCGTCAGCCACCACCTGGCCATCCTGCGCGAGGCCGGGCTGGTCACCGCTGAGCACCAGGGCCGTGAGACCTTCTACTCGCTCAACCAGGAGCGCCTCAGCGTGTGCTGCGGGCAGCTCATGGTCCGCTTCGCCCCGGATGAAAAGGTCACCCACACCGTGAAGGACGCGCTGAGCAAGCGCCACTAGGAGCCCCAATGCCAAACACGACATCCCTGCCGGTCGCCATCATTGGCGCCGGTCCGATCGGCCTGGCCGCTGCCGCCCACCTGCACGCCCGCGGCGAGGCCTTTGTCATCCTCGAGGCCGGCAGCGCCGTCGGCGCCAGCCTGCGCCAGTGGTCCCACGTTCAGGTCTTCAGCCCGTGGCGCTACCTGATCGACGATGCCGCCCGCGATCTGATGGCGTCCACCGGTTGGTCGGCGCCCGACCCCGAGGGCTACCCGACCGGCGGCGAGATCGTCTCGGCTTACCTCGAGCCGCTTGCGGCGACCGGCCCAATCGAGGCGGCCCTCCGCCTGAATACCCGCGTCACCAGCGTCTCGCGCAAAGGCTATGACAAACTCAAGAGCGCCGGCCGCGAGGACGCGCCCTTCGCCATCCAGATCGAGACCGCCGGCAAGGAAGGCCTCTTGCTCGCCCGGGCCGTCATCGACGCCAGCGGAACCTGGTCCTCGCCCAACCCGCTCGGGGCCTGTGGCACGCCTGCCCCGGGTGAGCGGTCGGCCCGCGATCGCATCCTGTACGGCATTCCGGATGCCAACGGTGTTGATCGCGACCGCTACGCCGGCAAGCGGGTCCTGGTCGTGGGCAGCGGCCACAGCGCCTTCAACGCGGTTCTCGCGCTGATCGCGTTGGCGGAGGCGGCGCCTGCCACCCAAGTGACCTGGGCGGTCCGGCGGAGCGATGCCGGCCAGATGTTTGGCGGCGGGGCCGAGGATCAACTCAGCGCCCGCGGCGAACTCGGCGCCCGCGTCCGATCGCTGGTCTCCCGCGGTGGATTGACGATGCTCACCGGATTTCGGATCGAGCGCATCGATCAAGCGGCCGCGCTCGAGGTCGTTGCCGATGACGGCCGGCGCATCGTTGTTGACGAGATTGTCGCCGCCACCGGCTTTCGCCCCAACCTGGAGATGCTCCGCGAGCTGCGCCTGAACCTCGACGATCGGAATGAAGCCCCGGCCGCGCTCGCCCCGCTCATCGACCCGAACCTGCATAGTTGCGGAAGTGTCCCGCCCCATGGCTGGGCCGAGCTGAAGCATGAGGCTGAGCCGGGGTTCTACATTGCCGGGATGAAGAGCTATGGCCGCGCCCCGACCTTCCTGATGCTGACCGGTTATGAACAGGTCCGCAGCATCGTCGCCGCCATTGCTGGCGACATGGAGTCGGCGCTCGATACGCGCCTGGTCCTGCCCGAGACCGGCGTGTGTTCCGGCCCGGCTGGCGGCTGTTGTGAGGTCGATCCTGTGGCGGGTGCCACCGCCGCCCAAACTGAAACCTGTGGCTGCGACACGGGTTGCTGCGCCGCGCCATCCGCCAAGCCCGGATTGATCACCCTTGCATCGATCCCCATTCTTTCCGGCAGCAAGCCTGCCGCGGCGGTTGCCCGGTGTTGCTGAGCGGCGCTGCGAAATCGGATCGATTCCGGGCCGTTCGACAAGCTCAGGGTCCTCTGTACCAGCACCCCGGCAGGGGTGCCAGCCGGTAGCCGGGGGTCGAGCGCAGCGAAGACCCCCGGAAGCGTAACGCGAATCGTGGCGTGGGAGGATGGGCGAAGGGATGTCCATACCGGGCCCTTCGACAAGCTCAGGGCCCGTCAGTACCCAGCACCCCGGCAGGGGTGCGTGAGGGTAGCCGGGGGTCGAGCGCAGCGAAGACCCCCGGAAAGCGTAACGAAAGACGATGTTGAGGCGCGAGCAGGCGATGCGCCCGGATGATGTTGCCCGGCCGCGATATGAGTCCGGCGCCTTCACCCTGAGCTTGTCGAAGGGTTCGCGCGGGATGACGTTCGGGGGCCCGGCAGGGGCGGGTCGCGACCTGCCCCTG
>JAGOCU010000439.1 GCA_017998555.1 Thermoflexales bacterium | reverse complement strand
CGTTCTCCTGTAATGTGCCAAACGCGAAACGCGAGCGGAGGGCGACAAACCCTCCGCTCGCGCGCATCTTGCCCGGGCTCGTATCTCTTAGTCGTCGTCGACCAGATCCTTGAGCGCGGCGAAGTCTTTGAACAGGCCTTTCATCTCGGCCGGGATTTGGGCCTCGTCGACTTTGTCGCCCATCTTGCTCAGGATCTTCTTCAGCGCCTTGAGCAGCTTCTTGTTCTTTTCATCCAGTGGAGCAGGAGGAGGCGATCCGCCGCCGCCGCTCGGGCTGCCACCGCCCGACGAGCCGCCACCGCTGGGGCTGCCGCCACCAGACGGGCTGCCACCGCCGCCGGTCTGTCCGACCGCCGCGCCCGAGCCCGAATCGCCCTGACCGACTGGCGTGAACGCGTCGGATTGGCTGCCCTGCTGGCCACTCTGCCCATATTGATAATTCGGATCGGCGTCACTGTCGAGCCGGTCAAAGGCCGCTTCCGGATTGGTCGGCACACCGTCGGGCAGATCGCCGCTACCCTGCTGGCCCGTGCCATATTCGTAATTCGGGTCGTTGCCATCCAGGATGTCAAATGCCGCGCCCGGGTTGGTCGGCACACCATCGGGCAGGTCGCCACCGCCACCGCCACCTGCCGAGCCGCCGCTGTCTCCGCCATCAAGGTTGTTGAAAAGCTGGGACGGATCAGGCATGCCGACGTTGCCGCCGCCGCCATCAAGGTTGTTGAAGAGCTGGGACGGATCGGGCATTCCGCCGCCTGCGCCACTGCCGCCGCCCGCGCCGCCGCCGCCACCCGCGCCGCCGCCGCCACCCGCGCCGCCGCCTCCGCCCGCGCCACCGCCGCCACCCGCGCCGCCGCCTCCGCCTGCGCCACCGCCGCCACCCGCGCCGCCACCACCACCTGCGCCGCCGCCCGCGCCACCCTCAGCGCCACCGCCTGCGCCGCCACCACCCGCAGCGCCGCCGCCACCCCCACCCGACTGATCACGGCGCAATTGGCCCGAGGCCTCGCCTTCAGCCTGCTGGATCAATTGACGAATTTGGCCTGATGCTTGCTTGGCCGAATCCATCGCGGCCGCCAAGCGTTTGAGCGAGGGCATGACCGAACCGTCCATCTCGGCATAAAACGCGGTCGCACCCGGGCCGATCCAGTCGCCGCCCCGAAGCGTGTCGACATTCTGCCGCAAGGATTGGATCAATTGACGGGTGCTTTCACCTTCCTGGCCAAAACGCTGGCCGATCTGGTTGAGCTGGTCGTAGTCGGAACGGATTTTTGGCGCAGCCATGAAAAGTGCCTCCAGGATGAAGCCGCCCGTGAGATGCGGCCGTTGATGCTGTAACGAGACTAACGCGCGCGATTCCCGTTGTCATGGGGCCATATCCCGAAAATCCGGGAACTATGTCCCGAAATCAAGGGGAATTCCGGAGCGTCAACGCCAGTCGGGCAAGCATGCGTTCGATGTCGGCGTCATCGATGCCGACGCCCATGTGGCCAAAACGCAGCACGCGGTCGCCCAGCGGGGGGAGCCCCATTCCGATCATGATGTTCTCGGCCCGCAGAATGGCAAGCATGATGTCGACCGGGCGGACATTGGCCGGCGTTATCGCGGTGGTCAGCACCGGCGCCATCCACTCTGCCGGCACAAAAAGGGGCAGGCCAAGATCGGCCAGGCGCGCACGCAAGTGGGCGGCGCGCTGGCGATACCGGCCGAGGCGGGCATCCAGACCCTCGGCCACCAGGGCGACCAGGGCCGCGTGCAGCCCGAGCATGGCCGGGCTGGGCATCGTGGCTGGATACGGATGCCAGTTGGGCGACTCATCCTCGTACTTTTGCCAGGTCGTGAGGTGCAGATACCAGCTCCGGACCTCGCTCGGCGGCATCGCATTGGCAATCTCCCAGACCCGCTCGTTGACGGCGACGACGGCCAGACCAGGCACGCCACCCAGACACTTCTGCGAAGCCGAAATGACGGCGTCGACCCCCCAGGCGTCCATCGGCAGCGGTGTGCCCGCCAGGGACGATACCGCGTCGACAATGCAAAGCCGGCCCTGGGCGCGACAAATCGAGGCGATCTCCTCGATCGGGTTGAGGATGGCCGAACCGGTCTCGAGTTGCACAAACAACCCGGTTCGGATCGACGGATCGGCCGCAAAGGCGCGCGCGATCGCGCTGGGATCCAGGCGTTGATCGAGGGGGGCCTCGATCACGACCGGCTCGCAACCGATCGTCTTGAGCACCTCGATCCAGCGCTCGCCAAAGAAGCCGTTGTTGCCCACCAGCACCCGCTCGCCCCGGCGCAGGACGGACTGAAAGATGAGCTCGGCCCCGACGTGACCCGAGCCGGCCGTCACAAACACGCGTCCAGTTGTGCCGATGATCTGCCGGAGCATATCCTTCAGTTCGTGGTGGATGCTGATCCATCCCGGCCCATAGTTCGGGCGCACGGGCGCGCCCACCGCATCCAGCACGTCGTCGGCCACCGAGATCGGGCCGGGGATCATGAGTTTGAGTGTCATCGAAGTGGGGTGGAAGCGCGCATCCCCGGCGACGCCGGGGATGCGCGCTTCCAAAACTGCTGGGCGAAGGACGCCTATACGAAAACCGATGCGGGGCGGGTCTCCAATGAGGCCCGCCCCGCGTTACGGTCCGCCTTCTCGCGAAGACGGCTACATCTCGAACGTTCCAACAAGATCGATTCTTGTGAGTTGATATCCCCCGGC
>JAGOCU010000438.1 GCA_017998555.1 Thermoflexales bacterium | reverse complement strand
TCCAGTCGCCCGCCACGATCTCGGCATTCAGGGCGGCGGCGCACTTCTCAACATACAGGTCCTTCACCCGTTGCCGGTCCGGCAATGACACGAGCTGCTCTTTCATCGTCGTCATGTACTGTTCCAGGCTTTCAAAGACCTTGTCGCGCATCTTCTCGGAGGCCACCTTGAGCACGCGGGCCATGGTGGCCTTGTCAAACGTGAACATCAGGCTGCCGACCGCCACCTCAGCCTGCCCCATCTGGGCGGCGCCCGTGCCGCCGATCTTCTTTCCGCCGACGTGGACGTCGTTGATCGGGCGGCGGTAGGCGTTGATGCCAAGCGCCTGATAGGTGTCTACCAGCGGCTGAATATAGGCGGTGTATCGATCCTCGATCGCGGCGGGCATATGTCCCTGCTGAAAGATCCATTGCGCGAACAACTGGCCATCATCCAGATAGACCGCCCCGCCGCCCACTTCCCGGCGATAGACCGGCAAGCCGTGCGCCCGGCAGTAGTCCAGGTCGACTTCCTTCTCGAGTTCCTGGTGATAGCCGATGCAGACGTAGGGCTCGGCCGGGCTGACCAGGATGATCGTGTCCGGCGTGTCCTCGGTCATGGCGTGCGCGACGGCATGGTAGACCGTTTGCGATCGCAACGCCGAAACGGTGCCCAAATCAAGCAGACGGATCTTTCTCATTTTGCTCCACGGATGAATTTGAGTAGTTACTCAACCCAATTCTGTTACAGCGGCGCGGACGGGATCTATCCGCCGATTACGCAGATTTCCGCCGATTCCTTTTCCTTGTCTGCGCGGCGCATGTTCAAATTCGCTGAAAGTCGTAACGACTCAGGCCCAATTCGACAAAAGGAAATCGGCGGAAATCTGCGTAATCGGCGGAAGAATAACGCGCCCACGATTAGGCGGACACGCTTGGCGCAGGCGAACCCCATGTTTCAATGACCGCGCGCGCTTTCTCGATCAAGCCAGGCATGGCCGCTTCCACGACCGGGCTCAACCCGATTCCGAGCGTCAGATCGGCCGGCTGCGCGCCGATGAGGTCGAGATGCCCGGGCAGCTTTCCGCGCATGTTCGCCAGACCCAGCACCTCCTGAAACGTGATCTGATGCTGGGACAGCTTGATCCCGGCGTACAACGGGATTTGCTCACGCGTCAGCTCGATCAGAGCGCCGGGCGGCCGACGCGCGTCGGCGGCGTCCAGGACCAGCAGATGGCTGCACTCCTCGACAAGAATCAGGAGGTTCATCCCCATGACGCCGCCGTCCACGAACTCAACGCCGGCGCGCGCGCCGAGCAGCGCTTTCAATCTCCCAACGGCCTCGACGCCGACACCCTCGTCGTGGTTGAGGGTATTGCCGATGCCCAGCACAACGCGGCGCGCGGATTGTGGCATCGTTTCACCTGGCCCGCTCAACTCACACACACATTGAGGCCGATGCCCACCTCGCCCAGGGTGTTCCCGAGCGCGTCCACCGTGTGGATGGCGCAGGCCATGCATGGATCAAACGAGTGGATGGTGCGCAGGATCTCCAACGGCCATTCAGGTTTGGCAAGCGGGGTTCCGATCAGCGAGGCCTCGTAGGCGCCCATCTGTCCCTTGTTGTCAAGCGGCGAGCCATTCCAGGTCGTGGGCACCACCATTTGATAGTTCTCGATCTTGCCGTTCTGGATGACGATCCAGTGCCCAAGCGCGCCGCGCGGGGCCTCCATGAAGCCGAAGCCCTGGGCGCGGGCGGGCCAGGTCGCCGGCTCCCACTTGTCATTGTTGAAGGTCCGGGTGTTACCGGCCTTGATCTCGGCGATGAGATCGTTGTAGGTTGTGCGCAATGAGTCGGCAAACACCTTGGTCTCGATCGCGCGGGCGGCGGTGCGGCCCAGGGTCGAAAAGACCGCCGTGAGCGGCGCGCCGAGTTTCTTGAGCACCGCATCGGTCAGGTCACGGGTCTGCTGATGGCCGCCGGCATACATGGCCAGCACGCGCGCCAGCGGGCCGACTTCGACCGGCACCCCGTTCCAGCGCGGCGCTTTCAGCCACGAGTATTTCTGTTCGACCTCGAGCTGGTCATAGGGCGGCTTCGGCCCGGTGTAGTTGAGGGTCGTTTCACCCTGCCAGGGATGCAGGCCCACGGCGTCGCCCGCGCCATACTTGTACCAGGAGTGGGTGATGAACTCCTTCATCCGCTCGAAGTCGCGCGGATCGGGCTGGGTGATGTTCTTCAGGTCGCGGTTCAGGATCAGCGCGCGCGGGACCACGAACTTGGACGTGTCGTTGATGTCCTCGCCGGGGAGCTCGCCCCAGGTCAGGAAGTTGCCAAGGCCCTCGCCCAGCCCCGCATACTCGAGATAGTACGGCGCGATGGCGAGCACATCCGGGATGTAGACCTGGTCGACGAACTCGATGATCCGGTCAATCGAATCGCTGATGATCGACAGCCGCTCGGCATTCAGGGCCGTGTCACTGTTAAGGTCAATCGGCATGGGCACGCCGCCCACAACGAAGTTGGGGTGCGGGTTCTTGCCGCCCAGAATGGTATGGATCTTGACCGCGTCCCGCTGCCAGTCCAACGCTTCAAGATAGTGCGCGACCGCCAGCAGATTGATCTCGGGCGGGAGCTTGTATGCGGGGTGACCCCAATAGGCATTGGCGAAAATGGACAATTGCCCGCTGTCCACGATCGCCTGGACCCGTTTCTGCACGTCCGCAAAATAGCCGGGCGA
>JAGOCU010000437.1 GCA_017998555.1 Thermoflexales bacterium | reverse complement strand
ATGCACGGCGGACCCGGCGGCTGGCGCGGGCATGGCGACGTGCCGCCGTGGGCGATGGAATGGCATCGCAAGATGCATGAGCGGCAGGCTTCGGCGACGCCTGCTCCGGAGACGAAACCGGCCGGCGATCCGCCCGCGGCCTGAGGTCAAGACAGCGCCAATCCGTTAACAGAAGAAGGGAAGAAGAGAAGGAGAATCAGGATCCTTCCTTCTTCCTTTCTTCTGTTCACAAGCGTGACGCCAGTATGATTCGCAGCGTCGCAGCCCCATGAAGACCATCCTTGTCGTCGATGACGAACCCCGGATTGCCCAGATCGCCGGCGATTATCTCGCCCGGGCGGGCTTTGCGGTGGTGACGGCCGGCGACGGCGAAGCGGCCCTGAAGGCCCTGGCCGAGCGCGCGCCGGATCTGGTCATCCTCGATTTGGGCCTGCCGGGCATCGATGGTCTGGACGTCACCCGCGAGACCCGCAAGCATTCGCAGGTGCCGATCATCATGCTGACCGCGCGCAGTGACGAGAGCGACCGCTTGATCGGGCTCGAGTTGGGGGCCGACGACTACATCGTCAAACCTTTCTCCCCCAAGGAACTGGTCGCCCGGGTGCGGGCGGTGCTGCGGCGGAGCGAGGCCGCCACTTCGCCCAGCGATGTCATCCGCTCGGGCGAGGTCGTCCTCGATGTGCCCCGCCTGCGGGCGACCGTGGCCAGCCGGGCGATCGACCTGACTGCGACTGAGTTTCAGCTGCTGGCCACCCTGGTCAAGCAGCCCGGGCGGGTCTTCACCCGCGCCCAGCTTCTCGACGCCGCGCACGGGATCGCCTTCGAATCTTACGAGCGGGCGATTGACGCCCACATCAAGAACATCCGGCGCAAAATCGAGCCCGATCCGCGCGCGCCCCGGCTCATCCTGACGGTCTACGGCGTCGGGTATCGATTCGCCGATGCCTGATCACCCGCGACATCGCCCACCCTGGTGGCCCGAGGGTTCGGCCTTTCCACCCGAGTCCTGGCAGCGCCAGCGGCGCTTTGCCGGGCGCATGCTGTTCTCCGCCATCGGCCTGATTGTGCTGACCATCGGCGCCTGCACGATTTCGTTCTGGGTGGCTGCCCTCAACCTGGGCTGGCTCGAATTCCCGGGGATGGCCGAGGGCATGCCCATGCCGTTCCCGCCTCGCGGCGTCGGCCCCAGCCTGTGGGCGACCCGGGTTGGCGGGCTGATCTGGCTCGTCGCCGGTGGGCTGATCATCGTCATGGTGATCCGGGGCGCGCGCCGACTTATCGGCCCGATCAGCGAGGTCATGCAGGCCGCCCAGCGGGTGGAAGGCGGCGACTATGCCGTCCGTGTGCGCGAGCGCGGGCCGCGGGATGTGCGCCGGCTCAGCCGGGCTTTCAACGCCATGGCCACCCGCCTCGAGCGCAACGAGCAGGACCGGCGCAGGTTGCTGGCCGACGTCACGCACGAGCTGCGCACGCCGCTCACCATCCTGCAGGGACAGCTTGAAGGCCTGCTTGACGGGGTGTATCCGCGCGACGAGGCCCATCTGAACGTGGCGCTGGACGAGACCCGGGTGATGGCCCGCCTGATCGAAGACCTGCGCACCCTGACCTTGAGCGAGGCCGGGTCGCTCAAGCTCGAACGCGAAAGCGTCGATCCAGGCGCGTTGATCGCCGACATCGCGGCCGCCTTTGGCGCGCAAGCGGTCCAGTCAGGTATCCAGTTGAGCGCCGAAGCCGAGCCCGATCTGCCTGCGCTTGATGCCGATCCGACCCGCCTGCGCGAAGTGTTGGGCAATCTCATCGCCAACGCCCTGCGCTACACGCCCGCCGAGGGCAAGATTCAACTGAGCGCCGCGCGCTCGGACGGAGCCATTTGCCTGACCGTCTCGGACACCGGGCGCGGCATCGCGGCTGAAGACCTGCCCCACATCTTCGATCGTTTCTACAAGGGCGCAGACTCGCGCGGGACCGGGTTGGGTCTGGCGATCGCCAAGAGCCTGGTCGAGGCCCATGGCGGCACGATCGCCGCCGAGAGCGCGCCGGGCCAGGGAACGACGATGACGGTCAGGCTGCCGATTCCGGCCGAATGACGGCGGCCGGCCCGCCAATGCCGGAGATCAGGGTGGTTTGAACGCCGTCGAGCGCGCCCAACGCAGCAGCCACATCCTTGACCGCGCCTGCCTCGCAGATGCAGTGGACGTTCGGGCCAGCGTCGATGGTGAAGGCGACTGGCACGCCCGCCGCGCGCAGATCACGCACCGCATGCAGGATGGCCAGCGTGCCGGGCAGCCAGTACATCAGCGACGGGTCGGAGGTCATCATCACCCCGTGCATCATGAGCGCGTCCTGCTCGATGACATCGGCCAGCAGCGCAAAATCGCGCGTTTCGACCGCCCGCAGACAGAGCCCATAACGGCGCTCGGCATCAGCGACGCGGGCGGCTTGCAAGGGTGACGTGCCGGCCAGGGCGTGGCCCTCGGTTGAGCCCACTTTTTTGTGCCCGGCGGCGACCACACCGATGACGTCCACGAGGGGCCAGTGATCGGGCGCTGCGATCGTCCAGGCCGAGGCATCCCGCCAGGCCACGATCCCGCCGGGCACGCTGCGGCTGGCGCTGCCGCTCCCGCGCCGGGCAAGCGCCGAGAGCTCGGCCTCCGGTTTGGGCAAGCGCAAGGCGGCGCAGGCCGCGACGGTCAGCGCGGCGAAGGCCGAGGCGCTCGAGGCGATCCC
>JAGOCU010000436.1 GCA_017998555.1 Thermoflexales bacterium | reverse complement strand
TCTGGACATGACGCGGCTCGCCCGGTATCGCGCCGCCTGTGACGAGCGGGACAGGGTTCTTTCCGGCCAGGAGCATCGCCGTGTCCAACAAGCGAACTGTCCGTGAGGGATGATCAACCGTGAGCAGCCCCGCCCCACCGGCGACGAATTGCATGTCAGAAATCCAACCCAGACCTGCATGGCTCATGATCTGATTGCCGTTGTCCAGACTGAAGATGCGCAGGGTGCAGGCGAGATGCTGCTCGTTCCAATGGCCGCCCTCGACATTTCGCGTGGTGATGAAGATCAGGCCATTGTTCGGATGAATGGCCATACGCGACAACTCGCCGATCCGTCCAGGCCCGATCTGCCACAGCAGCGACCTCACCGGGCTGTTGCGAGCCGCCCGCCACACCCGGACCGTCTTGTCCTTGCCGCCAGTGACGAGAAGCCGGCCATCAGACGTCACGAGCATGTTGTCGATCACGCCAGCATGCGAGCCCGCCTCGATACGCAGAAAGATGTCAGATGCGGTAATTCCGGTCATTGAAGCTCCCAGCTCGCAAGGTGAACGCGGGCCTGGCCGAATTATGACTGGAATAGCGCCCAGCGCAACGCCGAAAAACGTCCTGACCTGTCAGGTTATCCCGGCGGCGAAGCGACCTGTCAGATCACCTCCATCCGCGAAGGACCTGACAGGTCGGGTAGTTTTCGCTAAAGCGCGGGGAACACCACCGTGAACGCGCTGCCTTCGCCAGGCACACTGTCGGCCGAGATACGCCCGCCCTGGGCTTCCGCAAGTTGCCGCGCAATGGCCAGCCCCAGGCCCAGACCATTCGGATTGCGGGCCAGGTCGCCCGCCTGATACGGCTCAAATATGACGGGCAGAACATCCGGCGCGACGCCCGAGCCATTGTCGCGAACTGTCAACGCGACCTCGACACCCACGCGGCGGAGCTGGATGCCGATCGTGCCCCCTGCTTGCGTAAACTTCGTCGCGTTGTCGATCAGGACAATCAGGATCTGAGTGATCGCATCCCGGTTTCCGTTGACCAGCGCGTCTTCGCCCGCATCGACCAGCAGGCGCCGGTCCCGGGCGATCATGCGGGCCTTGCGCGCGACGTCAAAGACGATGTCGCGCACCTGGACCGGCTCGAGCCGCAAACCCTGCGGACCGGCGGCCCGCGACATCGCCGACAATTCGTTCACCAGCCGGGTCAATCGCTCCGCTTCGTCGATGGCATCCCGCAAAATCTCGGTGCGATCAGGATCGGGAACACTCGCCCCGCGTTGCAACAGGCCCAGATTGCCCCGGATGGTCGTCAACGGCGCGCGCAGCTCGTGCGAGACCTGGGCAAAGAAGCGCTGCTGCGCCGTCAGATTGGACTGAGCCCGCTGATAGGCTTCTTCCGCTTCCGAAACAAGCCCGTCGATCGCCATGGCCAACCGCCCCATTTCGCCATCAGCATACGGCGCGCGCAGCCGGCGCCCATAGTCGCGTCGCGCGCGCAGCGATTCGACCGCCGCCGTCAGCCGATCCACGGGCCGCAGGCTGATTCCGATGGCCGACCAGATCAGCCCAAAGGCGATCACCGTCATGGCGACGGAGCCAGCCATGAGCTGCTGACTGAGCGTGTCCAGACCGGCCTGCTCAATCTCGAAAGAACGCGCAACCTGAGCGACGCCCACCACCGAATTCTCGACAACGACCGGCTCCGTGTGCACCAACAGGGACGCGTCGTCGACGATGACGAGTTCCGACCAGGGCTTGCCCCTGAGCACCGCCGCCGCGCCCGCGCTGCTCAATGGCAAGGGACGATTCGCCGCCGTCAGATCGGGCGGAATGATGGCCGCCAAACCGGTGACGTCACGCGTGCGGGCGAAAAACTCCAGCCGGGCCGTCGCGTCGCCGGGCAGAACCAGCTCGCGCCGCGTGGCGCCATACCGATTGATGATGGCACTGGCCTCCTCGGTCAACCGGCGCTGCAGGTCGTCGCGCGCGATGCGATAGGCCGTCTGATGGACGAAGATGCCAAAGATCGCGGCCGCAACGATCACCAGGGCGCTAAGCCCCAGAGCCAGGCGCAGTCTCAGAGACATGCGGCTCCTTTGGCGCGCCGGCGTTCAACGTCTCGCGCAGCACGTAGCCCACCCCGCGCACCGTTTGAATCAGGCGCCCCTCTCCGGCCGCTTCGAGCTTGGACCGGAGATAGCCGACGTACACCTCAAGCACGGTGTCATCCCCCTTGAAAAGACCGCCCCAGACGCTCTCAACGATCTTGTCGCGCTTGAGCACCTGATCGGGGTGACGCATGAGAAAGGTCAGCAGTTCAGTCTCCCGCCGGGTCAACCCGATCTCGCGTGTGCCGCGCCGCGCTTCGCGCGTCGCCGGGTCGAGGGCCAGATCGGCAAAACGCAGTGGACCGTTCTGGCCCGCGATGCTCCTGCGCCGCAACAGCGCGCGCACCCGAGCGATCAGTTCCTCCGGCGCAAACGGTTTGGCCAGAAAATCGTCCACGCCGGCATCAAACGCGCGGAGCTTGTCCTCGACCGTGTCTCTGCCGGTCAGCATCAGCACGGGGGTCGTATCGGCGTTCCGCAGTCGCTGCACAGCCGCCAGACCGTCCAACCCCGGCATCATCCAATCCATCACGACCAGGTCGGGGCTTTGATCCCGGGCGCTGGCCAGGGCCAATGCGCCGTCGCGAGCCGAGACAACGCGATACCCTTCGTAGGTCAGGGCGCGCCGGACCATG
>JAGOCU010000435.1 GCA_017998555.1 Thermoflexales bacterium | reverse complement strand
CGCGGACCGTCGCCCAGGAAGCGCTGATTGAATTCTTCCGCCGCGTCCGGCCGGGCGATCCGCCCACCCTCGACAACGCCAAGGAGTTCATGCAGCAGCAGCTGTTTGACCAGCGGCGGTATGACCTTGAGCGGGTGGGGCGCTACAAGCTGAACAAGCGCCTGGAACTGGATGGCATCGTGCCGCTCACCCATCGCACGGTGACCAAGCTGGACGTCATCCGCCTGATCAAGCACCTCATTCGCATCAACAATGAGGAGCTTGGCCCGGACGACATCGACCACCTTGGCAACCGGCGGGTCAAGACCAACGGCGAGCTGATCCAGAACAAGCTTCGGGTCGGTTTGCGGCGCATGGAGCGCATGGTCAAAGAGCGCATGTCGATGCCCGACAACGACTCGCCGTCGCCAGTGAATCTGATTAACATCCGGCCGGTGGTCGCCGCCGTGCGCGAATTCTTCGGTTCGTCGCAGCTCTCGCAGTTCATGGAGCAGACCAACCCGCTGTCCGAGCTGACCAGCAAGCGCACCCTGTCGGCGCTGGGCCCGGGCGGTCTGCGACGCGAGCGCGCGGGCTTCGATGTCCGCGACGTGCACCACAGCCACTATGGCCGCATCTGCCCGATCGAGACGCCCGAAGGCCCGAACATCGGATTGATCGGGCGCCTGGCCACTTACGCCAAGGTCAATGCGTATGGCTTCCTTGAGACGCCCTATCGCAAGGTCAAGCGCGAAGTGGACAACAAAGCCGAGCTGTGCGAGGGCCGGACCCTGCGCGAGGACGTGATGGACAGCAAGGGCGAACTCGTCGCCCAGGCGGGGACTGTCATCGACCACGAGCTGGCGGTCAAGCTGGCTCGTTACAAGTCCCTGGACACGCTCCCGGTGAATCCCTATATCGTGTCGGAAGCCATCTACATGTCGGCCGATACGGAGGACAAGTTCACGATCGCCCAGGCCAGCGCCAAGACAAACGCGGTGGCTGAGCTGACCGAGAACCGCATTTCGGTCCGGCGCAATCAGAAGTTCGTGTTCGCCTCGCCCGATCAGGTCGACTATGTCGACATCGCTCCGAACCAGATCGTCGGCATCAGCGCCGCGCTGATTCCGTTCCTCGAGCACGACGACGCCAACCGCGCTCTGATGGGTTCGAACATGCAGCGCCAGGCCGTGCCGCTGCTCATGCCGCAGGTCCCCATCGTGGGCACGGGCGTTGAGCGCCAGGCCGCCACCGAAAGCGGGCAGGTCATCCTGGCCGCCGAGGACGGCGAAGTCATCAGCGTGACGGGCCGTTCGATCGCCCTGCAGACCGCCAAGGGCAAGAAGGTCTACAACCTGCGCAAATACAACCGCTCGAACCAATCGACCTGCATCGACCAGCGCCCAACGGTCCAGAAGGGTCAGCGGGTGAAGAAGGGCGAAGTCATCGCCGACTCGTCGAGCACCCAGAATGGCGAGCTTGCGCTCGGCCAGAACGTGCTGGTCGCGTTTGTGTGCTGGGAGGGCGGCAACTACGAAGACGCCATCCTGGTCAGCGAGCGGCTGGTGCGCGAGGATCACTTCACCAGCATCCACATTGAAAAGCACGAAATTGAGGCCCGCGAGACCAAGCTGGGGGCCGAGGAAATCACCCGCGACATCCCGAACGTGGGCGAGGAGACCCTCAAGGACCTCGACGAGAACGGCATCATCCGGATTGGCGCCGAGGTGAATCAGAACGACATCCTGGTCGGCAAGATCACCCCCAAGGGCGAGAAGGAACTCTCGCCCGAAGAGAAACTGCTCCGGGCGATCTTCGGCGAGAAGAGCCGCGAAGTGAAGGACACCTCGCTGCGCCTGCCCAACGGCGAGCATGGCAAGGTGGTTGAGGTTAAGGTCTTTGACCGCGACGATCATCGCGACCTGCCGGCCGGGGTCAACAAGATGGTCCGGGTCAGCATCGCCCAGCGGCGCAAGCTCACCCAGGGCGACAAAATGGCCGGCCGCCACGGCAACAAGGGCGTTGTGTCGCGGGTGGTCCCGATCGAGGACATGCCCTATCTGGCCGACGGCACGCCGGTCGACATCATCCTGAACCCGACGGGCGTCCCGGGCCGGATGAACCTGGGCCAGATTCTCGAGACGCACCTGGGCTGGGCGGCCGATCGCCTGGGCTTCCGCGCCATCACCCCGGTCTTTGACGGGGCGAGCGAGGACGAGCTCGAAGCCGAGCTGTGCCGGGCCTGGTTGATTGACTTCGCGTATCGCGATGTCACGAACCGGGCATGGACGGCCCTGGGCGAGAACAACATCGACACCGAGACCATGCGCGACGATCACGACGCGCGGATGGCTTTCCTGTCCGACTGGCTCGCCGACAAGAACTACGATCTCGAGCAGGCCGCGATCGACGAGGCCTATGCCCGCCGGATCACCCTGATCGAATGGCTGCGCGAGAAGGGCTATGACCCCGAGGCGCTGCTCGTCTTTGAGACCGACAAGCGTTCGGTCGCCGATCGGATGGCCAGCGACAAGGCCGCTGTGGAGGCCTGCCTGCGTCTGTGGATGGAGAAGCATGGCCACAAGGCCTCGGCCAACCTCAGCGAGCAGAAGCTGCGCGACCGCGCGGCCGAGGTCAGCCTGGAGACCAACGATCCGCTGCCGACGCTCGGCAAGCTGCGGTTGATCGACGGCAAGACCGGCACTTCGTTCGACAGCCCGGTGACGGTCGGGTATCTGCACATGCTCAAGCTCGCCCA
>JAGOCU010000434.1 GCA_017998555.1 Thermoflexales bacterium | reverse complement strand
TGCGAGCGCCGACCGCGCGATGTCGTCCAGGTCCTTGGGCGACACGGCCAGTCCCGCCACTTGCATCCGCAAGGTGAGCTTCAGTTCGTTTGCCTCCTCGGTCACAAACCGGTCAAAGGTCTCGTCCTGCACTTCCGCGATGTAGACCGACTCGGGAATGACATACAGGCCCTCCTGCGCGACGTCGGGATCCTTGAGCATTTCGGCGGCGGCGCGCGACAGCAACCGCCGGCGAAGCTCGGCCCGCAGGCGGCGGAAATCCTCCTGGGTGGTGGCCCGGACCGTCGTTCCCCCGCCGCCGGCGGTGCCGACTTCATTTGATACGCGCACGGCGATCGCCGGCACCCCTTCCACGACGTTGATGGTGTTGGGTGAGACGTTGCCTTCGCCGCCAACATCGATCGCCTCGATCTGGGCGCTGGCCTGTCCACCGGGCGGCACTTCGACTTCGGCCAGGGTGACGAAGCGGGCGGCGCTGCTTGAGGCCGACGCGCGCAACACGGTGTCGCGCGGCACTTTATACGGCGTCGACAGGACGTTGAAAAAAGTCACTGTGCCGCGGGCCTTGAACGTGGGGATTGTCTTCTCGCCTGACGTCGGCGTGCCCAGGGTGTCCTCGATGATGACATCCACCCGTTTTGCAGGCACGATGCGCTTCTCGACGCTGGCCGTTTCGCGCTGCAGCGTGAGTGACACAGGGACGATCGTCTGGATCACCTGACTGGAGGCCGATACGGTGATCTTTGCCGTCGGAATCATCGTCAGGACCGCCCCGCCAATGATGGCGACGGTTGCAAGGGCCACGAGAATGCGGACCCCGATTGAGAGCCAATTGCGGGCGGGAAAGAGCCGGCGCAGCGAATTGGGCCGGAAGCGGCGCGGTTGCCGGCCAATCCGAACGACGGGCGCGACGTCATCGCGCGCGAGCCAGGCAGAGGCGGCCGCCTTGTCGGCGCTGCCAAAGGCAAACAGCCCCACTTCGTGCGCGGCGGAGCGCTGGCGGGCATCCCGCGTGGCAATGGCCAGGGCGCACCCGACCTTGTCGGCGGCGCGCTTGATCCGCATCCAGCCGACCTCATCCAGGGCGAAGCCGGGCGGAAGCTCGGCCACCACCCGGCTGGCGTTGGCCCACTCGAGCCGATCGGCGAAGGAGGCCGCGTCGTCCTCGGGAGCGATCGCAATGATGGTTCCGGTCATGCGGGATTCAGACGCTCAGCGCCCGGCTGATGATCTCGTTCGCGCGCGCCAGCGCGTCGGCGAGTTTGCTGCTGTCCTTTCCGCTGCCCTGGGCAAACGTCGGCCGCCCGCCGCCGCCGCCGCCCACAATGCCGGCGACTTCGCGGATGATCTTGCCCGCGTCCAGACCGCGTTTGTTCAGATCGGCAGACACGGCAACCACGATGGCGGGCTTTTCGCCAATCGCGGCGCCCAACGTGAGCACACCACTCGGCTGGCGCTCGCGGAACCAGTCGCTCATCTCGCGCAGCATGTCCGGCGTGGCGGCTTCGACCTGCGCGACGAGGACGGCGGCCCCGCCCCGGGTCTCCGCCTTGCTCAGAATGGCTTCGAATCGCGCGCGCGACAGATCGCGCTGGGCGGACTCGAGGGACTTGCGGGTTTCGCCCAGTTCCTGGGTCAGGCGGGCGGCCTGGGCGGCCACCTGATCCAGAGGCGCGTTGAGCGCCTGGGCGATGGCGGCCAGTTCGGCCGCCCGAGCCGACCCAACCTGCAGCGCCCCACGTCCGGTGACCACCTCCAAACGGCGGACACCCGCGGCGACAGCGCTGTCGCTGAGCAGAACGGCGCTGCCGATCTCGCCGGTCGCGCGTACATGCGTGCCCCCGCACAATTCCGCGCTATAGGGCGGCTCGCCTGGCGGGCCCACCCGAATCACCCGCACAACGTCGCCATACTTCTCGCTGAAGAGCGCCATGGCCCCGCCAGAGATGGCGTCGGCGTAGCGCTCGGTCGCGGCGCTGACCGGCATGTTCGCCAGGATCGCTTCATTGACCAGACTGGACACGCGCCCAAGTTCTTCGGCCGTCAGGCTGCCCGCATGCGAGAAGTCAAAGCGCATGCGATCGGGAGCGACAAGCGAGCCATGCTGTTCGACATGGCTGCCGAGCACGCTCCGCAGCGCCTTCTGCACGAGGTGGGTGACGGTGTGATTGCGCATGATGTCGGCCCGCCGAACCGCATCGACGGCGGCCACGCACGGGTCGCCGGCGGCCGGCGTTCCGGCCAGCACCTCGCAGGTATGGACGATCAGACTGGCGACCGGGCGGCGTGTGTCGAGCACCCGCATCGACCAGCCCCCATCCGCGGCCGTAATCGTGCCCGTATCGCTGACCTGGCCGCCTCCCTCAACGTAAAAAGGCGTGGCCGGCAGGATGACGTCAATCCGCTCTCCGGTAACGGCTGTTCCGGACAACTCGCCCTCGCGCAACAGGCCGGCGATACGGGTGCTCACGCTGAGCGGGCCATATGGATCGTGGGCGACCCCCGAGGCGGGCAGGGCGCCATCGGCTTTGAGCGCTTCGCCGGCTTCGACCAGCAGCCGGGCAACATCGTAGTTGGCGACGAACTTATCCTTGGATGCCGCTCGGGCGAGGTCGCGGGCCGCCTGGCGCGCCTGCTCGAAACCGGCCTCGTCCACGCTTACCCCGCGCTCGCGCGCGACATCCCGGGTGATTTCGATGGGCAGGCCAAAGGTATCGTAGAGCTTGAAGGCGACGTC
>JAGOCU010000433.1 GCA_017998555.1 Thermoflexales bacterium | reverse complement strand
TCGGGCGCCTTGACAAAGGTGCCGAGCAAGCGCGCGCAACGATCGGCGGAGGCCTGCTTCAGATCGGCGTAGCGTCCCTTGACGTCCTCGCCCAGCAGCTCCGCCGTCCAGGGGGCAGACCGGAAGTTGGCGATCGCATCGTAGATGTTGTCGGGCAGGAAGCGCTTCGCCTGGCGCAGGCCATCTTCGCTGCTGATCGAGCCATCCAGGCCGGACTGAAAGACCGCCAGCATCACCATATACGGATTGCTGTCCGGCGCGACCGAGCGCACTTCCACCCGGGCGCTCTTCTCGTTCCCGATTGGGATGCGAACCATCGAACCGCGATCCGTCGGCGACGCCTTGATCTGGTTGGGCGCCTCGAAATGCGGATCAAGCCGGCGATACGCGTTGACGCTCGAGTTGAGCATGAGGCAGATGTCGTTGCCGTGGGTGAGGATGCGATCGACGAACTCCCAGGCGAACTTGCTCAGCTTTTCCTCGCCCGACGCGTCCCAGAAGATATTCTTGCCGCCCTTCGTGATGGAGACGTTGGTGTGCATGCCGTTGCCATTTACGCCGACGACGGGCTTGGGCAGGAAGCTGGCGGTATGGCCGAGTTTGTGGGCGACCTGGCGACAGATCAACTTGTACAGTTGGATATTGTCCGCGGCGGACACCACGTCGCCGTAGCTGTAGTTCATTTCGAACTGCGAGGGGGCAACCTCGGGGTGGTCCTTCTCGTTCTCAAAGCCCATCGCGCGCTGCACCTCGGCGGCGGTGTCGATGAACTCGCGCAGCGGATCGCCGGGCAGCGAGTGATAGTAGCCGCCTGTGTTCGCGAATTCGAAGGTGTCCGTTTCGTGGAAACGCCGCTCGGCGTTGGCGCCCTTGAACAAGAAGCCTTCAATCTCGTTGGCGGCGTTCAGGGTGTAGCCGTTCTTGTCGAATTGGGTGTTGGCGTACGACTTGAGCCGGCTGCGCAGATCGCCGGAGTAGAGCGATCCGTCCTTGTCGATGACTTCGCCGAAGACCATGACCTTGCCCGGCCCAAAAACGTCGGCGGGCGCCCAGTAAAACGAAGGCCAGTCGATGCCCAGGCGCAGGTCCGACTCGCGCTGAGCGGTGAAGCCGCGGATCGACGACCCGTCAAACGTCAGATTGTCATGCGACTTGAGGAGGAACTTCTTGTCATAGTCGAGCATGTGCAGGCGGCCCTCGAGATCGGTAAACATGACGGTCACCGCCTTGATCCGCTTCTCGTCGGCCAAATACTTCAGACGCGCCTCGGCCACTTTGTCGGCCGGGACCCGATCCTTGCGCTGCTGTTTGGCGGCCAGGTTGAGCTCTTCCAGCTCCGAGTAGTGCAGTTCGAGAAATTCGCGCAGTTCGCTAGCCATTGTTCTTCTCTCCTAAGTGAATGATCGAAACGGACCCCACGACAGAAAAACAGCAACGTGACGGCTCGGGGCGGCAACCGATGATTGCCAATGAACCGTCACGTCTTGGTGACCAGACGCAAATTGCCGTCTGTGGCGCGCAGCGCCAGCACGTTGTTGCGGGCGCGATTTTAGCACGACGTGGGAGTGTTTCCGGAGGCGATATGCCCTCAAAGTGCCTGTCGGGATCACACGCCCCGCGCGAAGCGCGGGGCGTGTGATCTCGACAGGCACTTTGATTTTTTGGCCATGCCTATAATGCCCGTTACCCATGGCGCGTTGGTTTGTCAATAATCTCGGTCTGTTCTTTCTGGCCATTCTGATCGCCGGCGCGGCGTGGACGCTCGCCACGATCCAGGACGATCCGATTATTGAGGATTCGATCGCGGTTCGCGTTGTGCGCCTGAATGAGCCGGCGCCGGCCGATTACCTGGTCACCGATCGGTTGCCCAACAGCGTCGTGGTCCGAGCCCGCGGCCCGCGCAGCGTGCTGCTGGTGCTGGCTGCCAATCCGCCCGTCATCACGATCGACGTCGGCCGGCTGGGCGATGGCACTCACATCATTCCGTTGACGACCACCCTGGGGGCGGTCAGCGCCCAAATCCTGTCGTCCAGCCCGATCACGGGCGCGCTGCGGCTTGACCGGGTGGCGCGGGCGACGTTTCAAATCCGGCTCAGTCTGAGCGGCGCGCCCTCGCTCGGATTTCGCACCGGCGCCCCGACGGTGTCTCCGCTTCAGGCCTCGATTTCCGGGTCGGAGGCGGCCGTGCAACGCGTCGTCACGGTGGACGCCCAGGTCTCGGTCGAAGGCGCGAAATCCGCCGTGCAGGCCGACGCCCGCCTGATCGCCCGCGATGCCAATGGCGAACCCGTTACCGACGTCCAAATCACGCCCGAAGTCGTCAATGTTCGCGTGCCGCTGGAGCAGCTCAGCAACTATCGGGATCTGCCGGTCACGCCCAAGTGGCGCGGTCAGCCGGCCGAGGGCTACGCCGTCACGGCCATCACGGTTGAGCCGCAGATTGTCACGGTGTTTGGGGACAGCAACGTTATTCAGGCGGCCAAGGGCTTCATCGAGACCCAGGATGTCGTGATTTCGAATGCCCAGGCCGATATCGACGAGCGGGTCAATCTGATTGTCCCGCCCGGGCTGTCGCTGGTGAGCGAGCGCCCGTCGGTGCGCGTCCGGGTCCGCATCCAGCCCTTGCTGGGCTCGCGCACGATCAAGCGCAAGCCGCTCCTGATCGGGCTGTCGTCAACCCTGACCAACACCATCTCGCCGGACAGCGTCGACCTGGTCCTGAGCGGGCCGCTGCCGCG
>JAGOCU010000432.1:1452-2745 GCA_017998555.1 Thermoflexales bacterium | reverse complement strand
GAGGTTTCGGTCTGCCACCAGTTGTCCACCACCGGCGTGACGCCCCGCCCGATGACCTCGTAGAACCAGCGCCAGGCCTCCGGATTCAGCGGCTCGCCGGCGCAGGCCAGCAGACGCAGGCTGGACAGGTCGTGTTTCTGGGGCGGCTCATTCCCAAAGCGCATCAACCCGCGCACCCCGGTCGGCGCGGTGAAGAAGAGGGTGACGCCATACTTCTCGATGATCGTCCACCAGCGCTCGGGATTGGGGAAGCCCGGCGCGCCCTCATACATCACGGTGGTGATCCCGGCCATGAGCGGGCCATACAGCACGATTGAATGTCCCACGATCCAGCCCGCGTCACTCGTGCAGAACAGCGTGTCGCCGGGTTTGAAGTCGAGCACCCACTTCAAGGCGGCGTGCACGTCGACGAGATAGCCGCCGACCGTGTGGGCGATGCCCTTGGGCGCGCCGGTGCTGCCGCTGGTGTAGATGGTGAAGAACAAGTCTTCGGCATCGAGCGGGACGGTCTCGCACTGGGCGGACACGGCCGGCGTCATGAGCTCGTGCCACCACAGGTCCCGTCCGGGGCGCATCTCGACCGCCTGCGCGGTGCGCCGGACAACGATGAGTTTCTCCACCGACGGCGCGCGCTCGGCCGCCTGGTCGGCGATCTTCTTGAGTTCGACGATCTTGCCGTTGAGCCAGCCGCCGTCGGCGGTGATGATGGCGCGCGCCTCGGCGTCGGCGACCCGCGAACCGAGCGCATCAACGCTCAGACCGCCGTACACGACACTGTGCACGATCCCCAGCTTGGCGCAGGCCAGCATCGCGATGGCCTGCTCGGGCACCCGGCCCATGTAGATCGCGACGCGGTCGCCCTTCTTGAGCCCGAGCCCGATCAGCACGTTGGCAAAGCGGCAGACCTCGCGGTGGAGATCCAGATAGGTGTACTGGCGGGTATCGCCCGGCTCGCCTTCCCAGATCAGGGCGAGCTGGTTCCGGCGCGGACTGCCCAGCCGCACATGCCGGTCCAGGGCATTCAGCACGACGTTGGTCTTCCCACCCGGGAACCACTTGTAGAACGGGGCGGCGCTCGCGTCGAGCACCCTGTCCCAGGGCGCATACCACTCGAGCTCGCGGGCCTGCTCCGCCCAGAAGCCCTCCGGGTCATCGATCGAGCGCTTGTAGACCGCGTCATAGTCGCGCAGATTGGCGTTGGCGGCCGCGTCTGGAAGCGGCGGGCGAATCTGGGTCAGATCGATGCTGGGCATGTTTTTGTCCTTCGAATCCATTTCCGGGATGATATCCCCG
>JAGOCU010000432.1:0-1352 GCA_017998555.1 Thermoflexales bacterium | reverse complement strand
CCCGGATGATGGTTTTCAGTTCCGATCAATAGAATCCAATCGCGTACTTGAGCAGAATCAACGCCGAGCAGGCCGCCATCGACACCAGGGTCGGCACGGCAGCCAGGCGTATCCAACGGCCCCAGCCCACCTTCCCCACATTCCGCTCCATGAAGGTGTAGGCGACGACGTTGGCGCTGGCGCCGACCGGGGTCAGGTTGCCTCCGATGTCGATGCCGACCGCCAGCGCCCAGGTCATGATCGAGAGGGCGGGCGCGGCCGCCATCAATGCCAGATCCTTGAGCACGTAGGCCATGGCCAGGGCCATCGGGATATTGTCCACCACCCCGCTGGTCAGCCCGGATCCCCACAGCAGCAGCATCAGAAGGGCCTGCGGGTTCCCCTGCCCAATCCTGCCGATGGCCTCGGCGAGCATATCGATCACATGGGTCTTCTCGAGCGCGCCGACCATGATGAAGAGGCCGATGAAGAAGAGCAGGCTCTCGATGTCGATCTTGCCGATCGACTCGCGGGTGTGTTTCCCGCCGACCACGACGGCGAGCAGCGCCGGCACCAGCGCGGCCGTAGCCGTCCCGATATGAATCGGGAAATCCTTGGGCAGATAGCTGTGGCTGACGAGGAGGGCGATCGCCGCGCCGAAGCCGACAAGTCCGACCCGTAGCATCGTCATATTCTCGATGCCGTGCCCCAGACCCATGGCGAACAGCGGCGCGCTGCCGCTGGCGTGGGCGGCCTTGAGCATCGGCCGATTGGCCAGGTAGAAGATGCCGACGGTGATCAACAGCGCGATCAGCGCGATGGGGCCGGTGTTGATGACAAAGTCGTTGAAATTGAAACCGAGCACCGTCCCGAGGATGACGTTGGGCGGATCCCCGACCAGGGTCGCCGCGCCGCCGGTGTTGGCGGCGCACACCTCCGCCACAATCAACGGGACCGGGTCAATCTCGATCAACCGGGCGAGACGAATCGAAAGCGCCGACAGGAAAAGCATCACGGTGATGCTGTCCATCAGACCCGACAACAGACCGGCCATGAGGGGAAAGGCGATGAAGATCGCGGTCGGCTGATACTTCAGCCGGCGGGCCACGGTCGCGGCCAGCCAGCCGAAGAAGCCGGCTTCCTTGAGGATCTCGATCAGGATGAACATCCCGAACAGCAGACCCATCGTCTCCCAATCCACAAAGCTGAAGGCTTCCTTGAGGTCGAAGACATTGATCACGACGAGCGTCACGCCGCCGAGCAGGGCGACCGCCTGGCGCGGAAAGCGCTCGGAGGCGATGGCGATATAGGATACGACAAAGATGGCGATGGAAAGAACGAGTTGTGGCATGAAGGATATGTGTGGAGAAAAA
>JAGOCU010000053.1:8715-10095 GCA_017998555.1 Thermoflexales bacterium | reverse complement strand
GGACGATCTCGCCTTCCTTCACGCCATCGACGATTTCCATCCGTTCGGCCGATTCGAGTCCGATGATGACGTCCGAGCGCCGCTGCTTTCCACCCGGATCGAGGATGACGACAAAGCGCCGCCCGCGGAAATTGCGGATCGCCTGGGGCGGAAGCCAGATCACATTTTCGCGCCGGCCCAAAATCGTCTCGCAGCGGGCGAGCATGCCCGACTCGAGCGGCACATTCTCATCCAGCCCGATGCGGACCGCCCGATCCTTGTTGGTGATGGAGAAGATCGGCACCCGGGTGATCTTGCCGCGGACCGCTTTGTTCGGGGCCGTGGACAAATAGACGTCCACCGGAAGCCCCAGCGCAACATCCCGCTGCTGGGAGTCGTTCAACTCAGCAACGATCTCGAGGTCGCCGGGCTTGGCCACGACCAGGACGATGTCGAGGGCCCGCACGTTGTCGCCAACCGCGATTGAGAGCGCCGTGACCGTGCCGTCGAGCGGGCTGATCAGCGTGCCGCGGGCCTCCTTGGTCTTGAGGGCTTCCAGGGCGGTGCGCGACGTCTCGACCGCCTGCACGAGGCCGGGGTCGAGCTTGGCGATGCGCGATTCGAGGTTGATCTGGGCCCGCTCCACCTCGTTGCGCAACAGCCCGATGTCGATGTCCCTGGCGCTTGCTTCGGCCAGCCCGTTGTTGTAGTTCGCCTGCAGGCGCTCGCGCTCGATCTCAGCCGCGGTGAGTTGTTTCTGGGCGTTGTCCGCCCCGGCCTGATTGCCAATGGCGCGGGCGTTGGCGATCGAGGTCTTGATGTCCTCGATCAGCTTCGCATTGCGGGCCAGATCGTTGGCCTGCACCTCGATGCTCGAGCGCGTGTTGCGCGATGCCGCCGACGCAAGCCGCAGGCGGGCCTGTTCGAGATCGAGCTCGGCCAGGCGGATGGTCCGGGTGTAGGCCTGGACCGTGTCCGACAACACGGTCTGCGCCGTGCGAAGTTTGATCGTCTCCTGCTGAATCTGCGTGCGCAGATCGGTCAGGTCGAGCTCGGCCAGCACATCGCCGGTCTTGACCGCGTCGCCGCCACGCACCGTGAGTTTGCGCACCCGGCCGTCGATGTCGAAGGCGAGTTGCTGCGCCTCCTTGGGCTGGACGCGCGCACTGAACTGCACCTGGCGCACGACGAGGCCTTTCTGGGCGACGTAGGTGGGCACGGCGGGTTGTGGAGGTTCGGGCGCCGGCGTCGGGGTGGGTTGGGGCGCGGTCGGCAGCGAACAGCCGGCCAAAGACGCGAGGAGGAGCAAACCCGAAACGCGGCGGGTCAGTAGTCGGATCATATTTGAGACGCGATTGTAGACCGGAACCGGAGCACTTTCCTTCCGGCATCGGCGGGTAC
>JAGOCU010000053.1:0-8615 GCA_017998555.1 Thermoflexales bacterium | reverse complement strand
GTTCAGATCCGGCCCCGCTCGAGGGCGGCGGACGCCATCGCGGACAGCGCCCGCTCCAGGTCGATCAGCCCCGCAAAGCGCGCGTCGCGGGTGAGCCCGCGACGATAGCGGGCGTAGATCTGCTGGATGATGACGCCGATCTTGTAGAGGCCGAAGGCGAAGTAGAACAACGGCTGCGGCACCGCCCGGCCGGTCTGTTGCTCATAGCGCGCCACCACCTCGCGGCGATTGAGGTTGCCTGGCAGATGAGTCAGGTTGAACTGCCGGACGATGTCGGGGTCGCCCGCCTCTGACCAATATCCGAGCGTTGTGCCCAGGTCCATCAGCGGATCCCCGACGGTCGCCATCTCCCAGTCAAGGACGGCGACAATGCGGTCCAGGCGGACCGGATCGACCACAACGTTGTCGTACTTGAAATCGTTGTGGATCAGCGCGGCTCCCGACTCGGGCGGCAGATGCGCCGCCAGCCACGCGGCGAGGGCGTCCATGTCCGGCAGCGCATCGGTCCGGGCGGCCTCATACCGTTGGGCCCAGCCCGTCACCTGGCGCGCGACATAGCCCTCGGGCCGGCCCAGGTCCACCAGACCTGAGGCGCGGACATCCACCACGTGCAGTCTGGCCAGCGTGTCAATCAGCGCTTCGCTGAGGCGCCGCATGGTATCGGGCGGGAGTGTCACGCCGCGCGGGAGCCTGCTGCGCAGAATCACCCCGCGCACGCGCTCCATCAGGTAGAACGGCGCGCCCAGCACGGACAGGTCATCGCACAACAGCACGGGCCGCGGCGCGCGAATATCGGTCGCCGCCAGCGCGCTCAAGATCCGAAATTCGCGGGCCATGTCATGGCCGCCACGCACGGCCGCGCCCACGGGTGGGCGCCGCATCACCCATTCCAGATCTCCGGCGCGCAAAGAATATGTCAGATTCGAGAATCCACTGGGGAACTGCTCGATGACCAGCTCCGCGCCGGCCGGCCAACCCGGCAGCGCGCTGCCCAGGTAGCGCGCGAGCGCCGCGACGTCAGGCTGTTCATCTTCGCGCGGCGCCAGGGGCGCATCCGGAGGCGGACGGCCGTCATTCATTGCAGAGAGCGCAGCACATCCCGCGCAACAACGTTCTTGTGCGATTCATCTGCGCCGTCATAGATGCGCGCGCCGCGCTCATGGGCAAACCAATACGCCAATGGCGTCTCGTCGGTCAGCCCCATGGCGCCGTGAACCTGGATCGCCCGATCGAGCACGCGCTGCAGAACCCCGGCGGTGAAGTATTTGATGGCCGAAATCTTGACCCGCGCCGCGCGCTGTCCGCGTTGCTCCACGGCCCGGGCGGCGTCGAGAACCAGGAGTCGGGCCGCTTCGATCTCGGCATACGAGTCGGCGATCCAGTGCTGGACGGTCTGCTGCGTTGCCAGCGCCTGCCCGGGCGCGAGTTCGCGCGTCAGCGCGCGCCGGCCCATGAGTTCAAGCGCGCGCGAGCAGATTCCGATCCAGCGCATGCAGTGATGGATGCGGCCCGGGCCGAGGCGCTCCTGGGCGAGCGCAAACCCGGCGCCCTCGTCGCCGATGCGGGCCGAGGCCGGCACCCGGACGTCTTCGAACAGGGTCTCGGCGTGGCTGGCCCAATCCTCACCCGCTTCGCCCATCACTTTGATGTTGCGCACAACGGAGTATCCCTTCGTTCCGGCCGGCACGATGAACATGCTCGCCCGTTGATGGGTCGGCGCTTCGGCGTTTGTCACCGCCATGACAATGGCGAAGGCGGCGCCGTCCGCGCTGCTGGTGAACCACTTGCGGCCGTTGATGATGTAGTGATCGCCGTCGCGCCGGGCGGTTGCGTCGAGCCAGGTTGGGTTCGATCCGGCCCGGGCGGGCTCGGTCATCGCGAAACAGCTCCGAATCTCGCCGCGGGCGAGGGGCTCGAAGTACTCGCCTTTTTGCTCGGGGCTGCCATGGGACAGCAGCAGTTCGAGGTTGCCAACATCCGGGGCCTGGCAGTTGAAGGCGTAGTGGCCGAGCGGGGTGCGGCCAAGCTGTTCGCTCACTTCGGCAAAGTGGGTGAGGCTCAGACCCATCCCGCCCGCCTCGCTGGGCAAATAGGGCGCCCACCAGCCGCTGGCCTTGACCACCTTGCGGATCGCGCCCAGCGCCGGCAACGTGGCCCGAAAGCCATGCCGCAGGAACTGAGATTCGAGCGGGATCAGCCGGTGCTGGACAAGCGATCGGATATCGATCAGGAGCGCGCTATTTGAGTCTTGCATGCCGCCTCAGAATGGACCGGCGGACTCGAGGCCGCCATCCACAACGATGACACTTCCGTTGATGTAGTTCGACGCGGAAGAGGCCAGCAGGAGCGCCACGCCTTCGAGGTCCTCGGGCAGGCCGATGCGCCCGGCGATCTCGGTCACGCCGGCTGACAGCGCGGCGTTGGACCACAGCGCCGCGCTGAATTTTGTCTGGATCACTCCCGGCGCGATGGCGTTGACCTGGATCCCCTGCGGGCCGAGTTCCTGGGCGAGGGCCCGGGTCAGCATGATGACTGCCGCTTTGCTCACGCTATACACGCCCATCATGCGCCCCGGCCTGATCCCGGCGATCGAGGCCATATTGATGATCTTGCCGCTCCCGCGCTTGAGCAGGTGCGGGACGGCGATCTGGGCGACCGTGAAATAACCCTTGACATTGACCTGCAGGGTCTTGTCCCACATCTCGTCGGTGGCGTTGAGCAGCGGTCCAAACTGCGGATTGGTGGCCGCGTTGTTGACCACGATGTCAAGCCCGCCAAAGGTTGCGGCGACCTCCGCGATCGCGGCTGCAATCTGCGCGCGATCGCCCGTGTGGCAGGCCAGGGCAATGGCCCTGCCGCCGCCTTGATTGATGGCGTCCGCCACCGGCTGAACGTTTTCGCGTCTGCGGCTGGCGACCGCGACGGCGGCGCCGGCGCGGGCATAGGCCCGCGCGATGGCTTCTCCGATGCCACGCGAGCCACCCGTGATGAAAGCAACCCTGCCGCTTAAGTCGAATCCGATGGGTGGGCTCATGTGCGTCTGTGTGCCGCGGTGGCGTACCGCATTATTTCGTTGGCGGAGGCGCGGTGACGAAGATCGGAACCGGTGTCGCGATGATCCGCACCGGGGTAGACGTGGGCCGGGTGATGATGACGAAGGTGGGTGCCGGAGTGGCTGTTACCGGGGCTGGCGGCGGAGGCAGTGTCGGCGCCGGCGGGGTCGGGGTTGGCCCGGGTGGACTGGTGGGGGCAGGCGGATTTGTCGCGACTGCGGTCGATCCCGGGGCAGGGGGCACCGTAGGCGGCGTCGTCGCGCCGGGCGCAACGGGTGTCTGGGTGCCGCGTGGCGTTGATGATGTTGGGCGGACCGGCGGCGCAGGGGCCAACGTGGATTCCGGAATCAATGTGGAGGTCGGCTGCTGCGCCGGAGGGGATGTCGCGGTCGGCGTGGCGAGCGGTCCATCCCCGACGGGCCGCACCGTCGCCACGGCGGTGCCGCCCACGGCGCGGGTCGGCGTGGGCACCGCCGTGGCGGCTCCGGCGGTCCCCTCCCCGGCGCCCTGCGCGCCCAGGACCACCGCCAGGAGACCCGCGCCACACACCAGGGTCGCGCCGGCGGTGAGGAGGATTGGCAGAAGCCGGGAGCGCTTTTCCTTCTGTTCCAGGGCCCGGTCGATCGCCTCGATCACATCCTTGGCCGACTGAAACCGGGTTTCAATCTTCTTCGCCAACAGCGTGTCGAGGATGGCGCGTGTGGCGCTGGTCAGGTCACTCCGATAGCGGGTGATCGGCGCAAGGGGCTCATGGGCGATGTGGTACATCAGCGCCACGGGTGTCAAGCCCTCGTAGACCGTGGTGCCGCTGAGCATCTCATACAGAATCATGCCCAACGAGTACAGGTCGCTGCGATGATCGATTTTGCCTGGGGTGAGCAGCTGCTCGGGAGACATGTAGGCCGGGGTGCCGATCGTCATCTCGGTGTGGGTAAGGCGGGTGGCCCCGGTATCCTTCACCACCCCGAAGTCCGACAGCACATACCGGGTGCGCCCGCCCGGATCGTGGGCAATCAACACGTTGCTCGGCTTGACGTCGCGATGGACCAGCGACTTCTCATGCGCGAAGCCCAGCGCGGCCGCCACCTGTCGCGCGATCAGCAGCGCTTTGGCCTGCGGCATGAGTTGGTGGGACGCGCGGAGTTTGGCAATCGCGTCCGACAGGGTTTCGCCCAGCAACTCCATCGAGATGAAGTACTGACCCTGGGCGGCGTTCGCCTCGAACACCTGAACGATATTTGGGTGCCGAAGATCCATCAGGGTCCTGGCCTCGCGCAGAAATCGACTGATGTATTCGGAGTCTGCCGCCAGCGATGGCGCCAGTATTTTCAACGCGACTTCGCGGCTCGTCGGTTCGTGCACGGCGCGGTAGACCATGGCCATGCCACCCTTGGCAATGGGGTTGAGGAGAATGTAGTTACCTAGTTTTTCGGGCACGGATCCTCCAGTGGTCAGGCACACCCAGACAGAAAGCCGGATTGTAGCCGACGCAACCTGATCAGCCCGCAGGTGGTGGAGAGGTGATCACAGGCACAGGTGTGGGTGGCGGCGCAGTTGATACCTTTGGCGGCGTCGACGTCGGAGCTGGCAGCGTTGGCGGCGGCGATGTCGCGGGTGGCGACGTCGCCGGCGGAGACGTCGGAGGCGGGGATGTTGGCGGCGGCGATGTCGGCGGCGGCGATGTCGGCGGGGGCGATGTTGGCGGGGGCGATGTCGGCGGCGGCGATGTCGGCGGCGGCGATGTCGGCGGGGGCGACGTTGCCGGGGGTGTCCCGGTCGGCGTTCTGGTAAGGGTCGGGGTTGGGGTTGCTGTGGCGGCTGGTCCTGCAGGCGAATCTGTTGGCCCCGCACTCAACGTGGAGGTTGGGCCCGCGAACAGGGGTGTGGGCGTCGGGGTGGCCTGTGGCGTGCCGGCTGAGGGCTGGAGTGTCGCCGGATTCCCCTCCGGAATGAGGGTTGAGGTGGCAATCGCCGCCGGTCCCGCTGTCCCCGGGATAGGCGCTGCCGTACCCGCGCTGACGGGTCGGTTCGTCGCCACGACGCCGGGCCCGGGAGGGCGGGTGGGCGTCGCGGGACTGCCATTCGCATCGTTCAAGCCCTGCGCGCCCAGGTAAACCGCAAGAAAGCCTGCGCAACAAAGCAGTGTCGCGCCGGTGATCAGAAGCAGGGGAAGCACTTTTGACCGCTTTTCCTTCTGCTCCAGCGCGCGGTCGATGGCATCGATCACGTCCTTGGCCGTCTGATAGCGGGTCTCGACCTTTTTCGACAACAGCGTATCCAGGATCTCGCGCGTGGCCCCCGTTAAATCGGCCCGGTAGCGGGTGATGGGCGGCAGCGGCTCGTGGGCGATGTGGTACATCAGCGCGACGGGGGTCATCCCCTCGTAGACGGTGGTGCCACTGAGCATTTCGTACAGAATCATGCCCAACGAGTACAGGTCGCTGCGATGATCGATCTTGCCAGGGGTGAGAAGCTGTTCGGGTGACATGTAGGCCGGGGTGCCGATCGTCATCTCGGCGTGGGTGAGCCGAGTGGCCCCGGTGTCTTTCACGACTCCGAAATCCGACAGCACGTGCCGGGTGCGCCCGCCTGGATCCTGGGCAATCAACACGTTGCTCGGCTTGACGTCACGGTGCACAAGCGCCTTCTCATGGGCGAAACCCAGCGCCGACGCAATCTGTCGCGCGATCAGCAGCGCCTTGGCCTGGGGCATGAGCTGTTTGGCGGCCCGCAGTTTGGCCAATGCGTCCGACAGCGTTTCGCCCAACAACTCCATCGAGATGAAGTACTGACCCTGGGCGGCATTCGCCTCGAACACCTGGACGATGTTTGGGTGGCGCAAGTCCATGAGGGTCTTGGCCTCGCGCAGAAATCGGCTGATGTATTCGACATCGGAAGCCAGCAACGGGGACAGGATCTTGACCGCGACTTCGCGGCCGCTCGGTTCATGCACGGCGCGGTACACCATCGCCATGCCGCCTTTTGCAATTGGGTTGAGCAGAATATATGAACCGAGTCGTTCTGGCATTTCGATGTCCCCCCGGTGCCCGCCGCACCAGGCCGTGATTGTAGCGGACACAGGCGATTCCCGTTACAATGCCAATTCACAACCGAAAGGGAGTCAGAGCATGCAAACAATTGGACGCTACGAAATCAACCGCGAACTTGGACGGGGCGGAATGGCTTCCGTCTTCGAGGCCAACGATCCCCGCTTTGGACGATCGGTGGCCGTCAAGGTCCTGCCGCGCGAGATGCTTTTTGATCCGGCTTTTCGCGCCCGCTTCGATCGCGAGGCGCGGACCGTCGCGATGCTCGAGCACAGCGGCATCGTGCCGGTGCACGACTACGGCGAGCAGGACGGCCAGCCGTTCATCGTCATGCGCTATATGCCCGGCGGTTCGCTCGCCGATCGGCTCAAGAACGGGCCGCTCCCGATTCGGGCCATGGCCGACATCTTCGCCCGGATCGGACCGGCCATCGACTATGCCCATGCCCAGGGCGTTGTCCACCGCGATCTCAAGCCGGCCAATATCCTTTTCGACAATGCGGGCGAGGCCTATATCGCGGACTTTGGGATTGCCAAAATCTCCGAGAGTTCCGCGACGCCAGGGCTGACCCAGGGCGTGATCGGCACCCCGGCCTATATGAGCCCGGAGCAGTGGGAGGGCAAGACCGTTGACGGCCGGACAGACCTGTACGCGCTTGGCATCATCCTGTATGAGTCGCTCGCGGGACGCCTGCCCTATGTCGCCGACAGTCTGACGGGCTTCATGAAGGCGCACCTCTTCGATCCGGTGCCGGCAATTCTCAACGCCGCGCCGTCGTTCGCCGCGCCCTTGCAGCAAGTCGTCCAACGGGCGCTGGCGAAGCGCCCCGATCAGCGCTACCCCAATGCGGTCGCCATGGCGGCCGATCTTCAGGCGATCGCTGACGGTCGCATGGTGGCGGCGGCCACCCAGGTGTGGCCGATCGGCATGCCAGCGCCCGGTGTCGCCGCGACGCCGGTAACGCCCCCGGCACCCCCGCCCTCGATCGAAGTGACGGGGCCGCATGGCATGGTGCCGCCGGAAGCCCAGCCGGCAAACCCGATCAACGTGCCGCCGCCCGGCGGTCTCCCGCCGAATGCCTACCCGGCGCCGCCGTCGTATCCCCTGGCATCCGGCCCGTCGCTCAGCGCGCCGCCCGCCCGGAAATCCCGCACCGGTCTGTTTATTGCGATCGGGATCGGAGTCGCTGCGCTGGCAGCCGTCGTGTGCGTCTGCGCCTCCCTGAGCGGTCCCATCATGGAGGGCATCCGGGCAGCCGGCGCGACCTCAACGCCGGTCCGCGCGACCGCCGTTGTTGCGCGTCCGTCCGACACGCCGGCTCCTCGGCCTTCGGTCACCTCGGCGCCAACCGGTGTCGCAACGGCTGCGGCGACGGCACGCCCCACCGCGACGGCTGTTCCCGCCCGGACCGCGACGCCCACGGGTACGCGTCTGGCTGCGGCGACGCCGACCGGGCGCGCCACCGTGGTTGCAACGCCTGTTGCAGGGCCGATCAATCTGACGGGTCGTGACGCAACCGCGATCGGCAAGGCCCTTGAAGCTCTGAAAATCGATGACCGCCTGGCTGTGGCCCCGGTGTCAGGCGATCTCGTCCATCAGCCGGGGGCCAAAAAAGTGACCTGGCTGCGGCCGGACACGTGGGTCAAGGACTTCGTCGCTGAAGTCGAGTTTGGCAATCCCTTTGGCGCCTCGGAAGGTCCGTTTGACTATGGATTTTTCTTCCGGGTGGATGACGATGCCCAGTCGCACTACCGATTTGTCATCAAGTCCACCGGCGCGTGGGAGCTTCGGCTGATCGAAAATGACAACGCAAATTCGCCTGTGACGTCCTCGGGCACGGTGTCCAACCTGTCGACCGGGCGCGGGGCGTATAACAAAGTTGCGCTGTATGCCTATGGCAACCGCGGCACGTTCTGGGTGAACGGGGTGTGGAGTGGCGCGGTATTCGATTTGGCGAAGTGGACGGAGCCGGGTGATGTCGCCATCATGACGGGGATGTTCGACGATGACCACAAGGCCGGCGCGATCACGAAGTACATCAACTTCAGGGTGTGGGATATCGAGCAATAGAAAACCTGGCAAGCCAGGGGGGAGCGCTGGAAGGACGGGCGTAACGCGGCGGGCAAAAACACCCGCCGCGCGATGGGCGGCAGGCCGGGGGCAAATTGGTAAACAAGATCGGGCGCTACGAAATCAAACGCGAGCTTGGGCGGGGCGGCATGGCGGGGGTATACGAGGCGCATGACCCGCGCTTTGAACGTACGGTTGCCGTAAAGGTGCTGCCGCGCGAGTTGATGGTCGATGCGATGTTTCGAGCCCGGTTCGAGCGCGAAGCCAAGGTCATCGCCTCCCTCGAGCATCCCGGGATTGTTCCGGTCTATGACTACGGCGAAGAAGACGGACAGCCTTATCTCGTCATGCAATACATGGCGGGCGGCTCGTTGGCCGAGCGGCTCGTATCGGGCAGGTTGCCCCTGGCGGAAACCGCGGATCTCATCGGACGAATCGCGCCGGC
>JAGOCU010000431.1 GCA_017998555.1 Thermoflexales bacterium | reverse complement strand
CGCGCCAACAGGTCGATGGCGGCCTTGAGCACCGGATCGGGGTCGTCGGCCCCGAACTCATCCCACGCGCCGGCCACGGGAATGTTGGGCGTCAACCCTCTGCCTTCCCAGTTCGATCCATCCGGCAGGCGGAAGGTCTCGACCGCGATGCTCATCTTGGAGCCGTCGCCCAGGCGGTAGGCGTGCAGCAGTTCGATGTTCCCCGCGCTGGGTTGCCCGATCAGGGTCGCGCCCCGGCCGTATTGCAGCGCCCCGGCGAAGATCTCGCCAAAGGACTCGGTGTCTCGCCCGATCAGGATGACGAGCTTGACCGAGAACGAATTGCCGAATTCGATGTCGATGACCTCGAGCGGATCCTTTTCGCCCTTGCGGTTGACGAACTCGCCCGGCGGCGCCTTTGTAAACAGGCCCAGCGCCGACGCCAGTTGCGGATACGTGCCTCCGCCGTTCTGTCGAACGTCCAGAATCAACCCATCCATCTTGCCGTTGGACTGGTTCATCATCTCTTCAACCGCGTCGGTGATCTTGTCGCGGATCGTCTTTTCGTCAAAGGCCGCAATCCGGACGTAACCCACCTTGCGGCTGCCCGGGAGCAACTGGTAGTCGACCAGGACATTGCTCCGGATCACCGCCCGGGAGACGGTCAGCTCGCGCTCGGCCTTGCCCGGGGTGCGGATCGTCAGGCGCACGCTCGTGCCCTCTGCGCCACGCAGCAAGCCCACCTGCGGTTCACCGGCGTCCGTGACCGAGGGCTTGCCGTCGATGCGGAGCAGGATGTCGTGCGGGCGGATGCCCGCCCGCTCGGCCGGACCGCCCGGGGTGACGCGCAACACATACAACCACTTCTTGTCGGGATTGAAGTTCGTCGACACACCGACGCCGATATAGCTGTCCTCGCCGACATAGCGCGCATCGTCCTCCTGCGCTTCCTGTGGATTGAGGAAATACGAGTGGTTGTCGCTCAGCCGGTCGACCATGTCGGCCATGGCCTCCCAAAACTGGGTGTTGGACATGCCGGCGTTGATGCGCTGGGTCATCTTGTCGCGCTCGGCCCGCAGATCCATCCCGCCGAACTTCGGATCGACATAGTTTTCGTTGATGATCGTCCAGGCCTGCTCAAACGTCTGCTGTTGGCTGACCTTGTCGCGCGCGCCGGGGGCCGAGGTCGGGAATGGGCTGTCGTTCGGGTTTGAGGTCGCGGCGGGTTTGACGGTGGCGATAGGAGCGGCGCTGGCCGGGGTGCGGGTGACGGCGGTGGGCAGCCCGGGCGTCAGGCCCGGGCGCGGCGTCGGGACGGGTATGGCGGTGCCAATCGGCGCCGGGGTGCGCCGGGGCGTCGGCGTGTCCTCTTCAAAGTAATCCCTTGTCGGCGCGATGGCGGCGCCCCCGGAATCGGTCCCGATGAGGCTGGCCAAAAAGGACGGGCCGATCAAGACCATGATCGCCAGCGCGCCGCAGGCGCACACCCCAAGCACCGCGGCCACGATGCCGCCGATCAGACAGCCATTGGTGCGTCTGGGCGCCTGGGGCAGCGGCTGGTAGGGGGGATAGGGGGGCGGGTTCTGCATGCGGGTCTCCTTGTGGGCCGACGCGGCGGGCATCAGCGCAAGTGAATGGCAGTGGCGTGGGTGACGCCCTTTTGTCCGCGGGCCGCGCCGCTCAGGACGCGCACGGCGACCCACTCGCCGCGGTGGCCGATGGCGGCCAGCGCGGATTTGGGCGCATCGACGATTTGCAGCCGATCACCCGGCACGAGCCGGGCGATCGCGCGGGCGCGGGGCGCCGCGCGCAGGATCGCGCCGTGGCGGCCGGCCACGGCTTGTAGTTGCACGTTGCGCCGGAGCGGGGGCGCAAGCGCAAGCGCATCGAAGGGGGCCGCGCCGCGCTCGGCGGGCGCGGCGCGCACATACCAGGCCGCCACAAAGCCGCTCAGGCCGTCCTCAGTGACGACCTGCAGCCAGGCGTTCTCCTGACCGATTCGGGCGGCCACAAGCGCGGGCGCTTCGAGGGTGGTCAGGAGGGTTCCCACGGGCAGCAGCCGCTTCTGCGGGCCGGTCACCGGCTTCTCGCGCAAGCGCAGCCCGCCGATCGCCCGCACGTCCGGGTCATCGGCCACGATGACGCGCAGGGGGGCATCCGCGCTGTCGCCTGTGACACCGCCCGTTGACAGCGGGCCGTCGATTTCGACCACGTAGGTGATGATCCGATCCGGGGTTCGGCGCCCAAAGCCATACCCGGCCATCAGCGATGCGCCCGGCTGGGCGTCCACCGGCCACGGATCAGAGATCAGGTAGTCGTCGCCTTGCTTTGCGGTGACGATCACCCAGTGCGTGTCGACCTGCGGGCTGGGGGCCATGTCGACCTCGATCAACACCGGGCGGCCGGCGGCCAATTCGGCGTCGATCTCGCCGAGCGGGGCGGGCACCAGCCGGCAATCGACCCGCCGCCTGGAGCTCAAGCCGGGCAGGACGCGCGGGATGGCTTCCCACACAAACAGGGCCCCATAGAAGCCGGCGTTTCGGCCCAACGCAATGAGCTTCTCATTCAACGAAGCGGGTGTCTCGGTCAACCCATACGCGCCGGCCAGCATGGCCAGCGACGTGATCAGACAGCCATCGCTGCCGATGGTGGTCTGTTCATCTCCGAAGCCGAGACGGATATCCCGCCAGCGTGGATCGCGCTGGGAAGCCGGCGCAAGCTGAATCATCGCTTCGGCGATTGTAGATGAAGAAGATGTCGGATGCGGC
>JAGOCU010000430.1 GCA_017998555.1 Thermoflexales bacterium | reverse complement strand
GCGCGCCGGCTGGCCCGGGGGATATAGACCATGCTCTGCATTGACGGACATCTCGACCTGGCCTACAACGGCCTCTTCTACAATCGCGACCTCAAGAAAACCGTGGCTGAAGTGCGCGCCTGGGAGGCCGACATGGGCGGCAAGGGTCGCGGGCGCAACACGGTTTGCCTGCCCGATATGCGGCGCGGCGAGATCGGGCTGTGCTTTTCGACAATCAACGCCCGCCACGCCACGGGATTCAAGACGGCCATCGATTTCAGTCCCGAGGGCGCGTGGGCGGCCGCCCAGGGGCAGCTCGCCTACTATGACCTGCTCGAGCGACAGGGCGCGCTGCGGCGCATCCTGGCCAAAGGCGAACTTGACGCGCATCTTGCCGACTGGACGCGCCGGCCCGAGACGGCGCCGATCGGCCACGTGCTTTGCATCGAGGGGGCCGATTGTCTGCTCGAGCCGCATGAGGTCTTTGCCTGGCAGGCGGCGGGTCTGCGCATCCTGAGCCTGGCGCATTACGGAACGAGCCGATATGCGCACGGGACCAACACCGAAGGCGGCCTTTTCCCGCCGGCGCGAGCGTTGCTCGGCTACATGGAGCGACTGGGGGTCGTTCTGGACCTGACACACACTTCAGACGGCAGCTTCTGGGAGGCCCTGGACGCTTTTGGCGGACGGGTGATCGCCACCCACAACAATTGCCGGGCCCTTGTGCCGCGCCAGCGCCAGTTTTCCGATGACATGATCCGGGCCATCGCCGATCGCGACGGTGTGATCGGGGTTGCCCTGGACGACTGGATGCTCTGCGTGGATTTCGAGATTGCCCATCCCCATCCGGAACTCGTGACACTCGCGACGGTCATCGACCACGTCGAGCATATTTGCGCCGTCACGGGCAGCGCGCGCCATGTCGCCATAGGCACCGATCTGGATGGCGGATACGGCACAGAACAAACGCCCAGCGATCTCAACACCATTGCCGATCTGCAAAAGTTCCCCGCCCTGTTGAGAGCCCGCGGATTTGCAGAAACGGACGTCGCGGCTTTCATGCATGGGAATTGGCTGCGGCTGCTGCAGACGGCCCTGCCGGCATGAAGCCCTTTGCCGGCGAGATCAGCGGCCCCGCGTTCCGCGCGGGGCCGCTGATCTCGCTGAGGACATTCACACTGCTTCTAGGTCGCTGGAGGCGGCACGGGGCTGGCGTGCGGCTCCCACTTGAGCACGACGCTCCGCAAACGACGCGACGTGTGCGTCCACTGCAGGCCGATTTCGACACCCTCGCGCGCAAAGGATTCTGTGTCTGCCCCCTCAGGCGGGATATGCGGGTTCGGCACGATTCCCAGGCGCTTCCCGAGCGCCGTCTTGTCCACGTCAGACGCTGCCAGCCCGGGAGGGTCACGCGGCTGGAGGCTCATAAGCGCGCGATCTCCCTCGGCGCTTATCCTGAGCTCGCCGCCGACAAACGCGCCATCACTCAATTGAAAACTGAAGAACATCCAGTACGGATTGTGCGCGCCAGGTGTCATACCGACGCCCAACAGCTCGGCAAAGCGCTCCGGGCTGAGTGGGCGGCATTCGCTCAGACGCTCGATGATCTGATTGATGGTCTTGGTCGTCATAGCGGTTCCCTTGAAGGCGCAATTTCAGCGTCCCAGTATTCCCTGTGCGAATCCCCATAGTATTCGAGATACGGTTTCTTGGGAGGAATGCTGGTTCTCTCGCTTCCAACAAGCGCGCCCATTCGTTCGACAGCCTCTGCCTGATTGATTGCGCCAGCCTTGAAGTCGGCATAGACCTGCTCGTAGGCTGCGGTCTGGGTTCCGGAGATCCCGATATCGGGTCCGCCAGCCGCGATGATTTCGTCGCGGACTTTGGCATTGTTGAAGGTGGCATCACCCTCGCCCAGCATGTCATTTTCGACACTGAGCCGCACATATTCGTCGCGGGTCATCGTCTCCGTGATGGGAATGTATGCGGGCCGGTCTCCAATCGCATGGCCCGCCTCATGCGCCATCGACCGCACCATACTTTCGGCGTCACGCGGAGACGCAATGGTGATGGTCTTGCCGGACACGTCGGTGGCGGAACCGTCTCCCGCCGGACCGGGCACGATGGCATATCCATCGCGTTCCAAACGCAGAATCTCGCCGCGCAGACTCGGCGACTGCTTGACCATGTCACGCATGGAATCGTCAAATCCGCCCAGCATTCGGTCAACCGATCCCGCTTCGAGCGCCTTCGTTACCGCGTCGACAACAGCGACCGGCGCGTTGCCTGATTTGAGACCAGCCAGGATTCCCGTCGCCGCGGCGGCCGCGAGCTGAGATCCGCCGATGGCATTCGCCGCGCCGACGACTTCGCTGGCCACCCCGATCATCTCTGCAGCTGTCGCCCCGTCGTCTGATTCCTGGGGCGCGGGCCTGCCCCCCGTGCCACGCAGGATCCGAGCCGCATCAGACTCGGCTTCCGCAACAATCTGGCCGATCCGGGTGGTGGTAGTTTGAGCAGAATCGAGCGCCTCCGCCAGCCGCTGAAGCGATGGCATGACCTGCCCGCTCATTTCCAGATAGAAGGCGGTTGCCCCGGGGCCAACCCAGTCCCCTCCTTGCAGCGATGCGATGGGCTGCTTCAAGGATTGCATCGTTTGGCGGGTATCCTGCGCCAACCCGCCAAACGTGCTGGCCACTGTCTTCAGTTGGTCGTAGTCTGCGCGAATTTTGTCAGCCGGCATGCGTCCTCATCAGGAACTCGGGCATC
>JAGOCU010000429.1 GCA_017998555.1 Thermoflexales bacterium | reverse complement strand
GGTGCAGTTGAACTGTTTTGGCGCGCGGATGCGCTTCCAGGCGTTGCCCGCCTCGCACACCGCTTTGCCCATGACGCCGGCGGCGTCGTGAAAGACAAACTGGTCGAGCGCGCGCGGCAGGTCCAGGTCGCGGTTGGCCTCAACCGCCCAGCTCAGGGCCGCGCCATAGGCGAAGCCCGGGTAGCTGACCGGCAAGTATTGGTAATGTCCAAAATCGCCCCAATCGGTGTTGAGCAATCCGATCGCGCCATGACGCAGCCCATTCTCGGCCGCGTTCAGGATGTTGGCGCGCGCATTGTCGACTTTGCCGACGAGGGTGAGCCAGCTCGAGGTGCCGGGGCACACATAGAACGGCACACGGTTGGCGGCGAACTGCTGGCAGTGATCGGCGAAGTCGTGGTCGGCCTCGTAGCCCCACTCGAGCGCGATCGCATCCCGGGGAAGCTCGGCGACGAGATCGGGGTGCCGGATGATGATGTCGCCCCAGTACTGCATGACCCGGCCGCGCGCGCTGACCTCGGCGTGGATCTTCTTGAGATAGTCGAGATAGACCCGCCCTTCTCCCTGAGCCTCAACGGCCGCCTTGCTTTGTCCCTGTCCGACATCCAGGCTCTCATCGAGATTGACGTTGAAGCGCTTCGAGCTGAAGTTGGGCAGCAATTCGTCGTAGAGCTCGCGCATCAGGGCGAGCGCGCGCGGGTCGGTGGGATTCAGGCTGAACGGGCCGCGCATGCTCCCCCAGGGGGTCTTGAACTCAGCGTGGGTCTCGGCCAGGTCCTGGTAGGCCGGATGGCGCAGCCAGCGCTCCATGTGGCCGAGCGAGTTCTGGTTCGGGACGAGATCAATGAAGCGCGCCCGGCAGTAGGCATCGAGCTCGAGGATGTCCTGCTCGGTCATCGGCGAGGCGTAATCCCACACCTGGCGATGGCGGCGATACGCGAACGTGTGCTCGGTGTAAAGCTGGATCTCGTTGATCTTCCACGACGCGAGCAGATCGACCAGCTCGAACAACGTATCGAGGCTGGGCACCTTGTCGCGCGTGATATCGAGCAGCACCCCGCGGTTGGGGAAATCGGGGGCATCCGCGATGCGCAGGCAGGGCAGGCTGGAGCCGGACTGCTCGACGATTTGGATCAGGGTGAGGGTGGCATTCCATGCCCCGCGCGGCGAGGGGGCGCGGATGATGACGCCGGACGGGGTGATGAGGAGCTCATACGCTTCGTCCGGCGCGCGGGTGGCGGGCAGATCGCTGCCGCAGCGCGGATCGACGGTATAGGCGATGCCGATCTCCTCGGCGACCCCCGAGGCGGTCAGCGCCCAGGTGACGCCGGCATGGGCGGCCAGGGCCGCCTGCAGGCGATGGGCGGCGAACATCAGCTCGGGCGCCGGTGCGCCGGTCAGGGCGATGAATCTCTCGCCGGCAAGGGCGAATACGCCTTGCAGATGCTCGACGATTTTGGGGACCGGAAGAAAGGAAAGCGCCCGGTTGGACTTAGCCATGGCTGCATTTTAGCCGCGTGGCAACACCGAAAACATGCGGCGAGATCACACTCCCCGCGCGAAGCGCGGGGAGTGTGATCTCGCCGCATGTTTTCAATCTATGGCCTCCGGAGAACAGGGTTTGTTAGTGGCTCTTAGCGCGCCACAATGGGCAACCAAAACCGCCTGAGCGGGCAACCTTCGCCGTCGGCGGGGCGGACGAGCACGGCGCTCGCCAGCACCTCGGGCGGCATCCAGCGCCCGGCCAGCAGCGCGCCCCAATTGGTCGGGCCGCGGACCGCGTCGGTGACGATGAAGTTGGCCTGAACCGCCAGGAAATCGGCATACTCGCCGCTGATCTGCTGATACATCACCGAAACGGTGATGGCGCTGGCGCAGGCGGCGACGGGATAGCCCGTCGCGTCCCAATACTGCCCATCCGCGTAGGCGACCCCGACCGGCTCGGCCTGGGCGGCGGCGAAGGGCGCGTTCGCGAAGCCGCGCGGGGGAATGCGCGTGTCTCGGTACACTTCGTTGTTCAAGACCTGGTTGAAGCCCGGCCCCGCCAGCTCCGGCCGGCCAAGCTGGTTGGCCAGGCTGATCCCGACCGCGTTCTTGACTTCGTAAACGCGCGGCACGAGATCGCCGGTCCCGGACAGGATCCGGCCCGTGCCGGGAGAATACAGGCCCGAGGTGAACAGGCTCCGACCGGATAACGCGTCGACCTGCTCAACCCGCAGCCAGGCCCGGCGGCCCTCCTCATAGCCGGTCGGGAATTTGTGCCCGGCGTTATTCGTAACGGTCACTGCCAACCCATCACCAAGCGCCGCCGTCACGCTGACGCCCACGCTGCGCAGATTTGTGTAACCCTCGCCGGCGGCGATCCGCATTTGGGCCTGTTTGACCGGGGTGAACTCGGGGTCGTAGCCGGTCCAGATCGCGCCGAGCAGATCGGCCATGCCGGGATGCGAACCGCCGTATAGCGAATGGTTGGCGACGTAGCGGGTGGGGTAGTCGGGCAGCTTCACCAGCACCCCTTCGAAGCGGGGCATGTGGCAGTCCTGGCACACCGTGACCGCGCCGGTCAGCGTATCGTCGATGCGTTTGAGGCCGGGATACAGCCCTGACACTTCGGCCACGCCGGTGATGCTGTTGAAGGCGCTGAGCGCCCACTCCGAGTAGGTGCGTTGCAGCGGGAAGAGCGTCGCTGTCACTGGCGCGGGGGTGTCCAGGGCGTTCAGGACATAGGCGCCGGACGCGTCGCGTGACAACAT
>JAGOCU010000428.1 GCA_017998555.1 Thermoflexales bacterium | reverse complement strand
TCGACCATACGAGGCGCGGTTTCGTCGGCGGACTGCATCTTCACAAACAGGCCGGGGCGGGTCGCAAACGCACCGGCCTTGCCGTGGGCGTCGATGAGAATGATCCGCACCCAATCGACGTGCTTCATGTGATCGCCGCCGCCCGGAGACAACATTTCGGCCATCTCCCGGATGACCCACTGTCCGGCTTCACCCATCGTCTTGCCGGCCTGCATCAGGGTGACGGCTTTGAGTGAGGAGCCCAGCCGGATCGTAATCTCACCCAGGCCCATGCAGGCTGCGGCGCCGTAACGATCGTCGGCATAGATGCCCGCCCCGATGATGGGCGAGTCGCCCACCCGGCCCGGATACTTCCACGAAATCCCCGAGGTGGTCACCGCAACAGACAGGTGGCCGGCCGCATCCCGGACCATTACGTTCATGGTGTCGGTGCCATCCCGCCAGCCGACCGCGCGCTTGACGAGGGAGATGACATCGGCGGGCGGATGGCCGGATGCAATGTCGTGGATCTCGGCATCCGAAAGGCCGATGGCCCGCAGCCGCTCCAGCCACAAGTCGCGGGCGGCCGGCGAAAGCATGTTGCGGCGCTCGGCCCCAATCTCGGCCGCAAAACGGTTTGCGCCCTCGCCCGCCAACAGCACGTGCGGGAGCCGCAGCATGACCTGGCGCGCGACCGAGATGGGATGACGGATATCGCGCAGCGCGGCTACGGCCCCGGCCATGCGGGTCGCGCCGTCCATGAAACTGGCATCGCACTCGACTGTGCCGAGAATGTTTGGCTTGCCGCTGAACCCGACGCTGTGATCGTCGGCGTCGTCTTCGACATCGCGGGCGACCTGTTCCGCCACCTCGGCCGCGGATGCGCCTGCGCGCAGCGCGGCCGCGCCACGCTGGATGATCTCGTCCGCGACTTCGCCGTTGGCGACAATGAGTGACTGCATGGTCGTATTCCTCTTGGCCCGAAAAAAGATTACCGGAGGTGATATCCCCCGCCCCGGCGCACGCCGGGGCGGGGGATATCACCTCCGGACATGACCCCTACGGGATTCGAACCCGTGTTTAAGCCTTGAGAGGGCTTCGTCCTAGGCCACTAGACGAAGGGGCCGCGAGCGCGAATTTTAGCACAGGGCTGAATTGATTCTGAAAGCCAACTGTCCCGGCTGCGCCGGGACAGTTGGCTTTCAGAATCAGCCGGGTTGGGCCCAACCCCACTCCGAATAGGCGCTGCCGCGCGGCAGGTGTTCGGCCAGCACGAGGCGCACAAAGGGCGTCATGTTCGGCGGCAAATCGGTCAGGGCAAACCAACGCATGTCGTCGCACTTGGCGGGTTCGACATTTGTCGGCTCACCATCCCAATGACGCGCGATGAAGTACAGGTCAAAGTAGATCCGGCCCGCCGCGCTGCGCCGATGCTGGGTGTGGGCATATTGGAGTTCGTCAACCGCAAGCGTGATCCCCGCTTCCTCGCGCGCTTCGCGGATCATGGCCGCCATGGCGCTCTCTCCGACTTCGACGTGCCCGGCGATCAGGCTGTAGTTGCCATCTTCGAAGCCGGTATTGGCCCGCCGGAGGAGCAAGACGCGTTCGCCTTCGAGGAGAACAAGATAGACCGCGCCATAGAATCGCATGACGCGCGATTATCCGTCACGGTGTTGATCCGGCGGAAGTGAAATGCCCCGCGCCGGCGTACGCCGGCGCGGGGCATTTCACTTCCGCAAGCATCCTTACAGATATTTCGTGAACCAGGCCAGGGTTTCCTTCCACGCCCCGACGGCGGCGGCCTCATTGAAGTTGGTTCCGGTGTCGTTGTTGAACGCGTGCGGAGCGCCCTCCCACAGGCGCTTCTCGTAGGTTTTGCCGGCGGCCTTCATCGCCGCCTCGAGATCGGGGATTCCGGCGTTGACCCGCGTATCCGTTCCGCCGTAATGGGCGAGGATGGCGGCGTTGGTGCTGGCCACCAGCGTCGGAGGCGTCGGCACCGGGCCATAGTACGGCACGGCCGCGGCGACCTTCGGGTTGGCGCCCGCCAGGCGCAGGGTATAGCCGCCGCCAAAGCAGAAGCCCACCACGCCAACCTTGCCGGCCTTGACTCCCGCGATCGTCAACAAATAGTCAACGCCCGCGCTGAGGTCCTTGACCAGATCCTCGGGCTTGGCGGCCCCAAGCACACCCGCGATCGGGTCGAAGCCGAGTTTTTCGGAACCGCCCGACCGCGAGACCAGATCGGGCGCAAGGGCGATGAAGCCGGCCTTGGCCAGACGCCGCGCCACGTCCTTGATGTGCTCCTGCAATCCTCGATTCTCGTGAATGACGAGGACAGCCGGATAGGTGCCTTCCTTCTTTGGACGGGCGAGATAGGCGATCATTTCCGTATCGCTCTTGTAAGTCACCATCTTGCCGTCGACGTCCGGATCGTTCGCGGCGACGGTCAGCGGACCGCGCCCGCCAGCCGGGGTGGCGGCGGGTGGCTGGGTTGCAGCCGGCGCCGCGGGCTTGGTGGCGACCGCGGCTGCGGTCGGGACCGCCGTGGCTGGAACCGCCGTTGGGACGGCGGTCGGCACGACCGTGGGCGGCGCCTGCGCGACACCACAGGCCGTCATCAGCGCCGCGGCGCCGCCGGTGCCACAAATGGCGATCAGGCGCCCGATCATCCTGCGCCGGGTGATATGCCCCTCCTGATAGTCCTCAACGGTCTCCTCGCCAAGATAGCGCTGCATCTCGGTGAGCTGTTCAACGGACATATTCGGCCTATTCTTGA
>JAGOCU010000427.1 GCA_017998555.1 Thermoflexales bacterium | reverse complement strand
CTGTTCGGCCTTCAGCGTCGCAACGTCGAGGCGCCACAAGGCGTTTGAGGGCGCGCTCGTTTCGAGCGGCACATACAGAAGCCGGGTCGCATCGCACCACTTGTAGGCGCCAAAGAAGTTCAGGCGCTGGGGAGGCGCGGCGCTTCCATCCAGCGCCACGAGGAAGACGCCGTTGTCGGCGACGTTCTGCGCCTGAGCGATGAGCAAAATCGCGCGCTTGCCGTCCGGGGACAAGGTCATGCCACGCGAGCGCTCAACCTCGAGCACATCGGTGACCTTGCCATCCGCCAGATTCAGAATACTGAGCTTCGTCTTCGGCTCGTTGCGGTTGGACTTGCCGGCGATCAGGAGCCGGCTCGAGTCGGGCATCCAGGCCTGCAAACCGCCCCCGTAGCGCGTTGCGACGAGTTTCGGAGCGCTGCCATCCACATTGGCGACATACACATCGTTGCGCCGGACGTCGAAGTTGCCGAAGTCTTCGCCGACCGTCCAGGCGATGCGCCTGGCGTCTGGCGAGAAGCTCACCCGTCGCCCGTCGTTGGGGATCGTCCATTTGACGCCGTCGGCGATGCGCTCTACAACGGTTCGGCCGTTTTCGAGATTGACCGCCAGGCTCAGGTCCGTACTGAAAGGTCCGAGTTGGCGGAAGGCCAGGGCCGGGGTCGTAAGCGGGGCGGAGATCGGCACCGCATAGATGCCTGTCACCGCGTCACGCGCGGGTTTGTCCAGAAACAGGATCCGGGCGCTATCGGGCGAGAAGGAAGGCTGGACGCAGCAGCCCCCCTGGGTGATCTGCTCGAAACGCGGCGCTGGCCGCGGGGTGGCCGTCGGCAGCGGGGTCGGCGTCAAGGTCGGGGCCGCGGTTGCAGTGGGCGGCACGGGGGTCGCGGTTGGCGCGGTCGTGGGCGGAGCCGGCGTCAGCGTTGCGGGTGGGGTTGCGGTGTTTGGCGCGCACGCGCACAGCGCGAGGGTGGCCGCGAGCGCGGCGGCGGGAACGGAGCGGAAGCGCATCATCGCCAATCCTGGGGCCACGTGCGCGGGAATTCGTTAATCATCGCGCCGCCGAAAACAATGTCGGGTTGGTCGAAGATGCTTTGCCATTGGCGGGGGTTGTCTAGATTGCGTTGAAAGCCGCGCCCGAATGATCCGGACAGGGCCAGGGCATCCCAGTCGGCATCGATCAGGTTTGACGGGTTGAAAGCCTTGGCCGAGGTCTTGTCGCGAATCTCGAGGTGCAGGTGCGGCCGTGAGGTGCACGTGAGATCGGGATCGCCGGTCAGGGCGATGGGTTGCCCCCGTTTGATCGGTTGTCCCGGGGTAAGCTTCGGCGCTTCCAACAGGTGGCCGTAAAGCGTGACGTAACCGTTTGACTGCTCGATCAGCAGGTTATGCGGGCCAGCGCCGTGCCACATCGCATCCACATACCTGACCGTGCCGTCGCCAATCGAGACGACCTGGGTGCCGCACTTGGCGGAGAAATCAATCCCAAAGTGAATGCCTTGTCCGGCGCCATACCACTCGCGCCGCCGCACAAAGGCGCCGGTCGTGTTGCCGTAACCCTGACCGACCAGCCAGGTTGATGGACCGGGTGGATCGGCGAACGGCAGGCCAAACGGGCGATCGGCTGCCGATGCGGTCGAGGTGCCGCTGAGGAGCATTGATAGCGCGACTGCCCCGCCAATCAGGCGAGACCGAATGGAAGATCCGATCATAGGCAGGGATTCTATCCAGTCCCGAGCTTCCTGGCGCAAGCGCGGCGTCGCTTGCATGGCTGGCTCTCAGCCTTGGTTGCCTGGCGAGAGCACCATCCCCGCGCGAAACGCGGGGATGGTGCTCTCGCCATTTCTACACACCAAGCCGCTCGCGCAAGCGCATCGCCGCCGCCCGCGCGTCTTCGGCGAAGGTCATTCGCCTGGAGGCGTAGAGCACAGACCGGTCGACGACGAAGACCGAACCCGGCCCGGTAAGCGCGCGAGCCGCGCTGCTTTCCAGCCCGTCCGAATGTTGATACAGCGCGATTGCATTTGGGTTGATGCGGCGCGCCTCGGCTGCCTCCGCGCTCCGGCTCGCCGCGATCGAATAGCCCTGCCAGGTCGCCGAAAGCGCCGCCGGCGCGCCGTCGAAGACCGCCAGCACGCCCTGTCCCCCCTGGTCAAAATCGGAGAGCGCGCGGACTGCCGCCTCTGACAGTTCTTTCCGCGCGGTGACCGCGCTGCCCTTGTACTGATAGAAGGCCGCCCGGGCCGCCAATGCCGCTTCGCCGGCATCGTCCAGACGCAGGTCAATGATGAGCGGTGTGCTGTCCGGGATCAGCCGCACGATGCGCTCGAGGGCGATCATGCCCGAGCCGCCTTCCGCAAGGAAATAGGTCGGCCGGATTTGGAAGGCGCACACCAGGTCCGCGGTCGCTTCGATGATGGCGCGCGCAAAGGGCAGCATCGGTTCGTCCGCCGGCTGGATCGGCAGTGGCGTATCGGCGATGACGATGTCCAGGCTGAGGCAGAGGCGGGTCTGGCGTTCGCGCTGCGCGGCATGGATGCGTTCCTGAAATGCGTTCATGGGCCAAATCATAGCGGCCAATCGCATTCCGGCCGAGTCCTAGCCGGTCTTCGATCCGTTCCGGCGCCGCAACGCCGGCATGCCGCGCTGGTAGATCCACCACTCGACGAGCAGGGCCAGCAGGGCGAGGGCCGCCAGGAATGGCCAGATCTCGCGCTGGGAAAGTTGGACCGGCAGGCCCCTGGCATCTGTGTCCGTCCCA
>JAGOCU010000426.1 GCA_017998555.1 Thermoflexales bacterium | reverse complement strand
CGTCGCCAACAGCGCAGCCGACGCCGCGCCCGCCCACCGCGACAGTCGCCGCGATCACGCCGGTTCCGCCCACGGTCGAGCCTGCCACATTCGCGCCCACCTTAACGCCATCCCCCATTCCGACCGCGACGCCCACGCCAACGGTGTCCGTAACGGCGACGCTGCTTGTACCTGCTAGCACCCCGGCGCCCATAGCAACCCGCGCGCCAACTCAGATCGCAACGGTGGCCGGGCCTGCCGGCTTGCCGGCGCCAACCGCCACGGCCGCGCCACCATTGGTATCGGCTTCTGGCGTGCTGCCGGTGATTACGTCGGCCCACAAACAGATCTACCGGAACAGCGTCACTGCGGGCAAAGACTTGAAGATGTTCGCCGCGGTCGGCGACTGCAACTCGCAGCCGTCGGTGTATGTGCGTCGCGTCGCAACGGGCGAGTTCAACCTTGCCGCCCAATCCGCATCTCTTCGCGAGACGGCGAGCGCGTTTTCGCAATCCTTCACGCGGGTCAGCCTTGCGGCCGGAGGGGGCTTCACCGCCGCTGCGCTAAACGATCCGGTCTGGGCTGATGGCGCGTTGTGCGGCACAAGCCAGACACCGTTCGAATGCGAGGTATGGGTCTCCCGCGCGAGCGTCGTCTTCATTCAGATTGGGACCGGAGACCAATACGCCTGGCGCGACTTCGAGCGCAACCTGCGCCCGCTGATTCAGCACGCGTTGTCAAAGAGCGTGCTCCCCGTGCTCCTGACCAAGGCCGACGACCTGGAGTCGCGAGACGGTGGCGCGCCGCCGCAGTTCATCAACGACGTGGTGCGCCGTCTCGCGCGAGAGTATGGCGTGCCCCTGATTGATTTCTGGCTCGCGACGCGCGCGCTTCCCAACAACGGCCTGCTGGACGAGGGCGATCTGGACTTTCATCTGAGCCCGGCTGGGATGGACTTGCACATACGGCTCACGCTTGAGGTTCTCGATGCGATTCGGCGCTAAGAAGGTTTCCGGGCCGCCCAGCACCCGCCGCGTGGGTCGGGCCATCGCCCGACCCTTGGCGCTCGCAACGCTGCTGCTGTCAGGATGCGCGTCCACCCGTGCGGGAGCAACCCCCGCGCCAAGCGTAACCGCTGCGCCAGCCGTAGCGACGGTGCCTTTGGTAACCCCTGCGCCGACCGAAACCCCTTCATCAACGACGGGTCCAGCGATGACATCTTCAGCGGTGCCCCCGCCCGCCACACTCCTCGCGCCGTCACCCTCGCCAACTCACATCCGGGTGGAAACACCCGCGCTCACGCGCACATCAGCACCGACGATGACGCCAACCCCATTGGCGCCGCTGGCCGTCGTCCAGCCCACGGTCACACGTTCAGCGGCTGCGACCGAGGTGCCTGCCGCCGTGGCCCCGACGCCCCATACGCCCTTGGCATTGGCCCCAACCGCAGTGGCGGTCTCCGTGCCGGCGCTTGCGACATCGGCGGGCAGTCCGTTGGCCGTGCCGGCAGGCGCGCTTCGCCTCACCGGACGTGAACACAGCCTATACGCCGCAGCCAGCGCGCGCGGGCGGGATGCAGCCATATTCACCATCGCTGGCGACAGCAACTCGGAGTGGTCCGGATACCTGGGCCAGATCGCCACGGGCGTCTATGATCTGCGCGCGCGCCCGGCCTATGCCGCGGCCGCTGTCCGTTTTGGACCCTCCTTTCCACGCCGTAGCGTGGCCGTGGCGGGCGGGCTGCGCGCGGCTGACATGTTCGTGCCGGACTGGCCCGACAAACCGTCCGCCTGCGCGCCGTCGGAGGGCCGTTTCACGTGCGAGTTGCGCTTGTCGCGCGCATCGATCGTCTTCATCCAGCTTGGCACAGGTGATCGCTTCGCATGGACCGAATATGAAGGCCACCTGCGGCGGATGCTGGATGTCGCGTTGCAGAGCGGCGCGCTTCCCGTCCTTGTGACCAAGGCCGATGATCTGGAATCGTGGCAGGGTGGGGCGCCGATCGATCATATGAACACCGTGGTGAGGCGGCTGGCCGCGGAGTATCAGGTGCCGATGATCGACTTCTTTCTGGCCACGCGTGGTCTACCGGTCATTCCCAATCCTCAACTTCCCGACCGGCCTTTCACGAAGAATGGTTTGCTCGATGAGTGGGGCTACTACTTTCATTTGAGCGATCTCGGCAAGGAAATGCGCATCCTGACCACTCTGGCGATGCTGGCCGCCATCGCCAACTAATACTCGGCAATCGCCTTCGGGAGAGGGATGCCCCGGCTTCGCCGGGGCATCCCTCTCCCGAAAACAAGCCGTCGGCGAGTTCAGGGTTGGATGACCTGCCGGCGAAGCAGGTCAAGCACCTGAAGCGCGGTCAGGTTGCGCTGGTTGTAGCCGTACTGCAGATAGGCCGCATTGAAGTTCGCGACCTGCCCGTCGCCGGGCTTGTTGTAGTGGAAGCCATCGGCGATGCAACCCTTGTTGGGCAGCGTATCGGCGACCTGCCGGAAGTTGAGCAGCGGCACCCCATACTCGCCCGCCAAACGCACAACGATAGAATTCAAGTAGCCAAACGGGGCGCTGTTGTCCTTGAACTCCAGGTCATCGGCCTTGGTGATCAGGACCGGGATGATGCCCAGCTCAATCGTCTCGTTCAGAATCTGGCGATAGCGCTGCTCATAACCCTGCCAGGTATGCTGGTCGCCCGTCCCGATCAGGATCAACGCCACGCTCGGCCTGGTCTGCCGGTATTCGCAACGCAATGGCGACTCGCCCGGCTGGCAGCCCGC
>JAGOCU010000425.1 GCA_017998555.1 Thermoflexales bacterium | reverse complement strand
TTGCGTCGCATGCCCTCGGCATCAATGGCAGCGCGTCGACGGTGGCCGAAAACTACAACCTGTTCTTCGGCAACACGACGAACACCGCCGGAGCGATCACGGGCGGAATGGGCAGCGGTGGGGGCGACCCGCGCTTCGTCGATCCCGCCGCCGGGGACTACCACCTGACGGCGCTCAGCGCGGCGCGCAACACCGGGGTGAACGCGGGTGTTGCGGTCGACTTCGATGGCGATCCGCGACCCATCGGCGGCGGTTTCGATATCGGCTATGACGAAACGCGCAGCGGCGGGGCCTTTGTCCCGAGCGTGCTGCGCTGACAGGCTTGAAGACATTCGGCGAGATCACACTCCCGCGCGAAGCGCGGGAGTGTGATCTCGCGCGTTAATCTCGAGATGACGACGAGTAGGCCAGGCCAAATCCAAACGGGTAGAGCGGATTCTCCGAGTCATAGGGAACATCGGCCTTCTGGCCGCGCACGGCCTCCATCGAACTGGGCAGCTCAAACGGCAACCTGCCTTCCGGGTTGGCCTTGCCAAAGATCACATCCAGCACCGCCGTGTCGCTGGCCCCGTAATCGGCCAGCAACGCCGTGGCCATGCTGCTGATCTCGGGGATGACCGCGGGGCGGTCCAGATACAGCACAACGATGGTGGGCAGCTTTTGCATCAGGGCGAGCATGCTGGCTTTGGCGTCACCCTTGAAGTCCAGATCGCCGTGATGAAAACCACGGGCGACGAAGTTTGGCGTGTCGACTGGGTACCAAGGCGTTGCCACGCGCGCAAGGGCGAAGTCGGCCTCTTCAGGGGTGGAGACGACTTCGGCATACCCGGCGGCCGTTGTCGGATCCATACCTTGAACATATAGCTTTGGCCGGCCCCGCAGCGGCAGGACCTGATCGGCATTCTTGAGCAGCGTCATCGCCCGGGTCTGCGAAGCCGCCCCGGCGCGGGCTGAAGCGGGATGCCCAAATACCTGCGCGACGTGAGCCTCATCCACAAAGGGATTGTCAAACAGCCCGAGTTGGAACTTGAGGCGCAACAGCCGCCGGACGGATTGATCGAGCCGCGCTTCGGATACCCGACCCGCCTTGACCAGCTCGACCACCAGTTCGGGACAGCTCTCCCCGCCGAACTGATCAACGCCCGCCTCGAGCGCCTTGCCCACCCGCTCGATTCGGCTGAGCTGCTCGACCCCCCATGCCCGGGCCGGCCAGATCGCGCCGGGCAGATGCGTGTCGGTGATCAGTCCCCAGTCCGTGCAGACCACCCCCTCGTATCCAAAGCGCTCGCGCAGCAGGCCGGTGATGATGGCCTTGTTGAACGACATCGCCACGTTCTCATCGGTCTGGTCCAGCGGCACACCGTAATAGGGCATGATGGCGGCGGTCTGCGCGGCGAAGGCGGCCTCAAACGGAATCAGGTGGTAGTCGAAGTTGCTGCCTGGATAGATCTGGCCCTTGTGAAACTCAAAATGCGGGTCCAGGCCTTCCTGTTGCGGCCCGCCGCCCGGAAAGTGTTTGGTCATGCAGGCCACGCTGTCGGGGCCAAGCGCTTCGCCCTGGAATCCCGCGATGTAGGCGGTGGCCAGCGCGGCGGTCAGGCGGGCGTCCTCCCCGAACGTGCCGCTGATGCGCGACCAGCGCGGCTCGGTGGCGAGGTCGATCTGGGGATGCAGGGCCATCCGAATTCCGACGGCCGCATACTCGCGGCGCACGACATCGGCGAAGTGACGGACAAGTTCGGGATCGCCAACCGCCGCAAAGCCCAACGTCTCGCACCACAGCGAGAAGCCGTTGGCCTTCATGGCGAAGATACTCTGGCTGAAATGGCTGCGCGGATCCGAGGCGAGGGTGACCGGGATGCCCAGCCGGGTCTGCTCCGCAAAACGCTGGAGATTATTCTGCCAGCGGGCGATCATGCCCGGCGCCGGCGCCTCCCACAGATTGAAGTGGTTCATCCTGTGCGCGCTGATCTGTCCCGGCGCGCCCTGCCCAAACCCGCGCGTATCCGGCGCGTCCTCGAGCGAGCCGTCCGGATTGACCCCGGCCCCGTTGATGAACAGGCAACCGGCTTTTTCTTCGAGGGTCATCTGCCCCAGGAGGTCCTCGACCCGCGCGTCAACGGGTTGACGGGCATCCTCGTAGACGTCCAGCCGGCCGTTCTTGTTGAGGTCACGATAGGCGTAGCCGTTCTCGCTGGCGGTCAACGTTGACTGATGGGAGAGCAGGGTGGTGTTTGTCATCTTCGTGATGCCCGATCAGGCGGGAAATCATTCCAAGCCCCAATGGGGAGATCACCATCCCCGCGCGAAGCGCGGGGATGGTGATCTCTCCATTAGGGCTGAAGATGACTTCTAGTCAAGCTTTGGAAACCGGGCCCGATCGAGGCGCTGGTAGGGCACCTGGGCGAAGTCATAGTTCAGCGTGCCGGGCGTCGAGGCATACAGGATGCGGGCGGCGATCGGCTCGAAGCCGGCGTAGAAGTGCTGGGACGATTTCACGACAAGCAGCCCGCGCTGGCGGTACGGGATCCCGAACGCGTCGAAGACATCCGGTGAAAACACCTGGGTCCGAAGCGAATTGACAATCACATCAATCCCGGCGATCTCGAGCCAGGCCGCGTCGCCGCACGGCATGTTCAGCGCGCCCTGGAGCTGCGGCCAGCGCTGGAACAGATTCGACCTCAGCCCGCGCACGGTGGCGACGACATCCAGCGGATCGCCGCTGGCCGGACCCATCTTTCCGCCCAGTCGCGCCCGCAGCGT
>JAGOCU010000424.1 GCA_017998555.1 Thermoflexales bacterium | reverse complement strand
TGGCACGTCTACTGCGCCATCGTCGACAACTTCGGCGATATTGGCGTGTGCTGGCGCCTGGCCCGGCAGCTCGTTCATGAACGCGGCCAGACCGTCACACTCTGGGTGGACCGCTGGGAACCTGCGCGGGCCATCATCCCCGCGCTCCCTGAAGCGCCTGCTCAAGCCGTGATGGAGGGCATCGTCGTGCGGCCATGGTCCGAGGTTGGCGCGGGTGACGATCTCATCGGTGACGTGTTGATCGAGGGCTTTGGCTGCGCGCTTCCGCCAGCGACCCTGACCCAACTGGCGGCCCGCGAACGCAAGCCCGTCTGGATCAACCTGGAGTACTTCAGCGCCGAGGCGTGGGTGCCGGGATTTCATCTGGGCTCGGGCGATGACCCCGCGACCCGCGCCACGCGCTGGTTCTTCTTCCCGGGTGTCGGACCCAACACCGGCGGGATGCTGCGCGAACGCAATCTGATGGCCGAGCGCGATGCCTGGCAGGCGAGCGGGCAGGCCGACGCCCTCCTGGCGCGCCTGGGGGCGCCCATGTCACACAGCAGGCTAAATGCGCTGTGCTTTGCCTACGCCGGCGCGCCCTATCGCGCCTGGCTCGGCGCGCTCGAGCATGAGCGTTCTGCGCCCGTCTCCGTCTGGCTGTGCGGGCAGACCAGTCAGACGGGGGTGACGCTCACGGAGCGGGCGCATCGGCCGGGCCTGCAATTTGCCGACCTGCCCTTTGTCTCCCAGCCGGATTTCGACCGGCTGTTGTGGGCGGCGGATCTGGCGATCGTCCGGGGCGAGGATTCGCTGGCGCGTGCGCTGTGGTCGGGCCGGCCGTTTATCTGGAATATTTACTCCCAGGCGCAGGCCGCCCATCACCCCAAGTTGGAGGCGTGGCTGGGCGTCTACACGGATGGCTTCCCGCCCGCGCTTCGCGACGCCTACGTCGCCGCGCACCGGGCCTGGAACGGCATCACTCCGGCCGATGCCCTCGGGTCAGCCTGGTCCAGTTTGATGCGCCAGTGGCCGGAGTGGCAGGCCCATAGCCGGTCGCGGAGCGTGGATTTCGCCAAAAATGGCGATTTGGTGAGCCGTCTCATGCGCTTTGTGGAGGCCGCCCCAATCCGCGTAAAATAGGGCCCTAATGAAAACAGCGCAAGAACTTCGTGTTGGGAATGTCTTTTTGGTCGATGGCCAGCCCATGGTGGTGGTCAGGTCGGAATTCAACAAGTCCGGCCGCGGGGCGAGCGTCGTCAAGCTTAAGTACAAGAGCTTGCTGACGGGCGCCATGAAGGAAGAGGTCTACAAGGCCGATGTCAAGTTTGAGGTCGCCGTGCTCGACCGCAAGCCCTGCACTTACGGCTACTTTGCGGACCCGATGTATGTGTTCATGGATGCCGAGTTCAACCAGTACGAGGTTGGCAAGGACACCATGGGCACCGCCCTCTACTACCTGGAAGAGGGGATGCCGGTTGAAGTCGTCTTCTACGAGAACAACCCGATCTCGGTGGACATGGAAGCGACGGTCGTATGCGAGATCAAGTACACCGAGCCGGCCGTCCGCGGCGATACGTCGGGCAAGGTCACCAAGATCGCCGTGCTGAAGGGGACCGACCATGAGGTCCAGGTGCCGGCGTTCTGCTCCACGGGCGACAAGATCGAGATCGACACGCGCACCGACGAATACCGGCGGCGCATCTAGTCTGTCCGCGCGAACGCGTCAAACGGATCAAAACCATATTCCCAACCGGCCGCCCCAACTTCGGGGCGGTCGTCATTTAGGAGTCCTGACAACACCCCTTTGCGGAGGCGATATCCAGGTCCCGGCGTACGCCGCGACGGATTCAGCGCCCCCGGAGAGGGTTCTGTCAGCGGCGCTGAGGCAGGAGGCCCGATATGCAGCCCGACATGATCGTCCAGAATCACAGCGACATTGGCGAGAACCCGCTCTGGCATCCGATCGAGAAGCGCCTGTATTGGACCGACATCACCGGCGGAAAGCTCTTCTGGTACGACCCGGCCACGGGACGTCACCAGCAGTGTTACAGCGGCCCGCAGGTGGGCGGATTCACCTTTCAGGAAGATGGGGCGCTGCTCCTGTTCATGGATCGCGGGCAGATTGCGTTCTGGCGTGACGGCAAGCTCGAGACCCTGATTGACGAGCTCCCGGATGAGCGCGAGAGCCGCTTTAATGACGTCATCGCTGACCCGGTCGGGCGGGTGTTCTGCGGCACCATGGCGACCCCGACCCGGCCCGGACGCCTGTATCGCCTGGATCAGGACGGGACGATTCGAATGGTGCTGGAAGGCATCGGATGTTCGAACGGCATGGGTTTCACCCTGGACCGGCGCCAGATGTATTACACCGACTCGGTCAAGGGCGAGATCTACCTGTTTGACTACGACATCGCAACCGGCGCGCTGACAAATCAGCGGATCTGGGTCAAAGTGCCGGAGGGCCAGGGCCTGCCAGACGGGATGACCGTTGACGCGGAAGGGCACGTCTGGTCCGCGCGCTGGGGGGATTCGGCCCTGTATCGCTACTCGCCCGAGGGTGTTGTCGAGCAGCGGATTACCTTTCCGGCCCTGAAGGTGTCCAGCGTTGTGTTTGGCGATGACGACTACCGGACGATGTATGTGACGACGGCCCTCTCGGGCGGGTCGCAGGAGGCCGAAGGCCCCGGCGCAGGCGGGCTATTCAAGCTGCGAACCGGCGTGTCGGGGCTGCCCGAGTTTTATTCGCGCATCCGGCCGCGCTAAGCTCACCCTGAATCCCGGAATGCAATA
>JAGOCU010000052.1 GCA_017998555.1 Thermoflexales bacterium | reverse complement strand
GGCGCAGATCCTCGCGCGCAGCAGGGTTCGCATCGTTTTGCAGCGCGTCCAGCCTGGCCTGCGCCTCATTCAGCGCGGCAAGGGCCTGTTCCGGCGTCGCGTTGGCGTCCTCGAGGTTGCGCCGAGCCTGGTCTAGCGCGTTCAGGGCGTCCTGTTTCTGCGCGTCGCTCAGAAAGGGCGAGTTCTCGATCGCCTTTTCAACCTCGGCGATTTTGGCGGCCTCGGCTCGGGCCGCCTCATGAAATTGCTCGCGCTCGGCGAGCACGGTCTGTTGCGGGTTGGGCAGCGCCAGGGCGAGGGCCAGGCCAAGTCCGATCACCGCAGCCAGCGCAGCGTCCCGGCGCGACACCCGCAAGGGCAGGGCACGCGCGGCATCGACGCTTGAGGCCCTGTCAAGCGCGTCGGCAGATTGCAGCCGCCGAATGGCGTCATTGCGCACATTCAGCGTGCCGTCCCGGGCTTCCAGCGCTGTTGACAGGCGTTCCTTGAGGCCGAGCCGGTGGTCAAATTCGCGCGCCCATGAGAGGGTGTTTCGCCGCGCGCCGCGCGCCCAGGGCAAGCCAAGCGTGACGATTGCGGCGCCGCCCGCTGCCAGCACGCTGATCGCGATCAGGCGCGGCTGGCTGATCAGCGGGGCGAGTCGGGCTGCGATCGCCAGCGCCAGGGAGACTCCGAGGCCGCAGGCCAGCCCTGGAAAAAGCCAGCGCAGGCCTTGCTGCCAGCGCGCCCGAATGCTCCACGCGCGCACAAACCCCGTTAGGTCATCCACGCAGCGAGTTTAGCATGCCTGGGTGATAATCCCGGGCATGAGCATGAGCTTTCGCGCCCTGGTTGTGGACAAGACTGCTGAAGGTTTTTCAGTCGAAGTCAAACGTCTTGGCGATGCGGACCTGCCTGCCGGCGACGTGCTGATCCAGGTTGCGTATTCGAGCGTCAATTTCAAAGATGGTCTGGCCTGTTCGCCAACCGGCAACATCGTGCGGAAATACCCGTTTGTGCCAGGTATCGATCTATCGGGCATCGTGGTGGAATCCAGCGACGAGAGATTCAAGCCCGGTGATCTTGTAATCGCGACGAGCTACGAGATCGGGGTGTCGCACTTTGGCGGATTCAGCGAATACGCCCGGGTCAAGGCCGATTGGGTGCTGCCGCTGCCAAAGTGGCTGACCCTGCGCGAGGCGATGATCCTTGGCACGGCGGGGTTCACGGCGGGTCTGGCCCTGCAGTTGCTGGAGCGAAACGGGCTCGATCCGGGCAAGGGCCGCGTCCTCGTCACCGGCGCGACGGGTGGGGTGGGCAGCCTCGCCATCAACATCCTGGCCGGCGCCGGATACTCGGTCTCCGCCTCGACCGGGAAAGCCAGCGAACATGAGTTTCTGCGCGATCTCGGCGCCAGCGAAGTGCTTTCGCGCGAGGAGGTCTCGGCTGAGAGCAGCCGTCCCCTTGAGAAGGAACGTTGGGCGGGCGTGATCGATTCGGTCGGCGGCGCCACCCTGGCCTATGCCGTGCGCGCAACCCGGGCGGGCGGCGCCATCGCCGCCTGCGGCCTGACCGGCGGCACAGGCTTGTCGACCACGGTGTTTCCCTTCATCCTGCGCGGTGTGGGCCTGCTTGGGGTCGACTCGGAGAAGTGCCCGATGCCGCTGCGCCGGTCAACCTGGGAGCGTTTGTCCAACGATCTCAAGCCAAAGGCTCTGGACCGGATCGGCTTTGAGATTGGGCTTGAGGATTTGCCCCGGATCACCGCGACGATTCTTAAAGGCGGAATCCGCGGCCGGGCGGTGGTCCGGCTGAGCGGCCAGAACTGAAGGCTGCCGCCACCAGAAAGCGAGACGATCATATGCCCCCAATCCTGACCCGCTTCGATCCAAAGGAACACGGCTTTCACTTCGCCAATCGATTTGTCAACACCATCGTCGCCCTGCCGGGCGGCGACAAGGTGACCACCTACGGCCGCTGCGGCGGGATGGCCTACACCGTGCTGGACTTCTTTCGGGCGAACCAGCCCGTCCCGCCATTCACCGAAGCGGAGTTTGCCGGCTTTGGCGGCGTGCCGCCGGATGGGCATCCCCTGGCGAGTTACATCTACAAGCGCCAGCTCGAATCGTTCGCGACCTTCAGCGCGCTCAAGTTCTTCGAGTGGTCGCTCACGCCGGATGGCCCCACGTTTTTCCGGCGCGGCGTGACCCGCTGGACGCGCGAGGACGAGTTCCCAAAGCTGCGCAGATCGATCGACAATGGCATCCCGGTTCCGCTCGGGCTGATCTTCGCGGATGAGGTCTCCGAGCTCGCCCACAATCATCAGGTGGTCGCCTATGGCTACGAGTTCGATCCCGCCACTGAGAAAATCGAGATCCTGATCTATGACGTGAACTGGCCCGATCTGTCGGTCCGGCTCGTGTCGGAGAAAGGCGATCCGCACTTTCACGAGACATCGCCCGGCAATGAGTTGTGGCGGGGTTGGTTTGTGCAGGACTTCGCGCCACGCCTGCCGCCCCCGGACCTGGCCGACACGACGGGTCTTGCTGTCCCCGGTGCGCGCGGGTTGCCCGCCAACCCCGTCGCGCCCAAGGCCAAAGTGACCCGCCAGTTCGCCGTGTCCTTCAGCAAAGTCACGATCCTGCATGACGAGTCGCAGGACTTCGACGATGCCCTGTGGCTCGAGTTTGACGTGGCCGGAGAAACTGATCGCTGGCCGGCGCGCGGCACCAAGACCGTCATGCACGGCAAGTCATACCGGCTGAACAAGCGCTACGTGGTCGAAGTCGCGGAAGATGCCGCTCTCAGCGTCTTCGTCAACGGCGTCGATGAAGACAACGGCGTTCGGTCTATGGGCCAGCCTGGATTTGACAATGACCAGCAAGCCGGTATTGTGTCGCGCCGCTACACCGCGGCCGACAACTGGGGCGTTGGCGCGCACGAGGAGCGCTCCGGCGGGGGACCCGGCGGCTACATCATCAGCTACCAGATCGAAGCGCTCCAGGGCGGCAGCCGATGAGAAGGCGCATGTGAGTTGTATGGATGCGAGGCCGAAGGCCTTCGTTCTTTCAGCCGGCGCCTTTGAGGCGCCGGCGCTCCTCGCTGGCACGTAGAACGTGCTGGCTGATTCAACGAAGGCCTTTGGCCATTTCGCCCCTCAGCCGCCGATGCAACACCCGCGCGGAGCGCGGGCGTTGCATCGGCGGCTTCTCCCGCTGGGAGAAGGTCATTGGGCTCGCTCCGGTCGATCGTGCTAAGTCCGGCAGAGCCGGGCTGCGCTTTCGGGACTCGCTGCGAATCTTGGTGCCATTTTCGTTTACAATCTACAATATTTCACAAGGACAAATGCCCATGAACCTGCCCATTGCCGACAGCGAATACGAGGCGTTGGACGCCATCCAGCGCCGTGTTTTGTGGTTGTCGACCCTGATGATCCACCACGCCAACCATGTGCGGCCAAACCCGGATGGGGTGAAGGTGGGCGGTCACCAAGCCTCCTCGGCGTCGTCGGTGACGATTCTGACCGCGCTTTACCTCAAGTTTCTGCGCCAGGGCGATCGGGTTTGCCCCAAGCCGCATGCATCGCCGGCCTTCTGGTCGCTCATGTATCTGATGGGCGCGCTGCCTGAATCTGAGCTTAGACGGTTGCGCGAATTTGGCGGGCTGCAGAGCTATCCCAGCCGGACCAAGGATCCGCCCCTGGTTGACTTCTCGACGGGATCGATGGGCCTCGGCTGCGCGGCGCCCGTGTTTGCCGCGCTGACCCAGAAATACGCCCACGCCCACTTTGGCGCGACGACGGCCTCCCGCTTTGTCACAATGAGCGGCGACGCTGAACTGGACGAGGGAAATGTCTGGGAGATGCTGCTGGACGAATCCATGGCGATGGACAACGCCTTGTGGATCGTCGATCTCAATCGGCAGAGCCTGGACCGGGTGGTGCCGCATATTCGGGCGGCCCGGCTCAAGCGCATCTTTCAGGCTTGCGGCTGGCGGGTTTTTGAGGCGAAGTACGGCGCGAGGCTGCAGGCGGCCTTTGCCCGGCCCGGGGGCGAGGCCTTGCGCGAGGCCATCGACGCGATGGATAACGAGGAGTATCAGAGCCTCATCCGCAGTGATGGCGCGGCGGTGCGGACTGCGCTGGCCGAACTCCCCCGCGGCGCCGAGATCAGCGCCTGCCTCGCTGGCGTGACGGATGCCGAGCTGCCAGGCCTGCTCGCCAATCTGGGCGGTCATGACCTGCCGGAACTGATGCGGGTGCTGGAGAAGTCAGAGGTGAGCCCTCCTCAGCCCACGGTCATCCTGGCCTACACCATCAAGGGCTGGGGCTTGCCGGTGGCCGCGGATCCGCTCAACCACGGCGCCCTGCTCAGCCCGGAGCGTTTTGCGGCCTTTCGCGACAGCCTCGGGATTTCGGAGGACGCGCAATGGTCCGGTTTCCCGCCGGGGTCGAAGGAGCATGCGCTCCTGGCGGCTGCCGCTGCCCGGGTCGGCATCGGGACGCCGCCGACCCCGGCGCCGATCACGATCACCGGCGCCGATATCCCGCCGGAGTTGAATGCGACAAGCGCGGCGGTGGCATCCACCCAGGAAGCGTTTGGGCGGGCTCTGCTGCGCCTGGCGGATCTGCCCCGTGTCGGCGAGCGCGTCGTCACGGTGAGCGGCGATGTCGCCAGTTCGACCAACCTGGGCGGCTGGATCAACCGGGTGGGGGCGTTCTCGCTTGACCCCGGCCGCGACTACGAAGTCGGGCGCAACACGACCCTGCGCTGGCAACCGGGGCCGGGCGGCCAGCACATCGAGTTCGGCATCGCCGAGACCAATGTCTTTCTGGCCCTCAGCATGCTCGGCCTGTCGCGCGAGCACAACGGTCAATTGCTATTTCCGATCGGGACCGTCTACGACCCGTTTGTCATCCGGGCCCTGGACGCGATCCTGTATGGCGCGTACTCCGGGGCGCGCTTCATCTTCGCCGGCACGCCCAGCGGCGTCACCCTGTCGCCCGAGGGCGGCGCCCATCAGGCCACCATGACCTCGTCGCTGGGACAGGAGATGCCGCTGCTCGACTTCTGGGAGCCCTGTTTCGCGATCGAGTTGGAATGGGCGCTGCTCGAGGGTTTGCGCCAATGTCTGGACCGTAAGGCAGGCCGGAGCACCTTCCTGCGTCTGTCAACCCGGCCGATTGAACAGCGCCTGATTGAGCCGGCCCTGGCCCGGCTGGGGCGAGACGGTCTGCGCGCCGCCGTCTTGAACGGCGGCTATTCCATCCGCCCCGCCCGGGGGGAGGGCCCGCTGGTCCACATCGTCACGACGGGCGTGCTTGTCGCGGATGCGCTGGCGGCCGCGGAGGCGCTGGCCGTCGAGGGCGTGGACACGAATGTCATCCATCTGGTCAGCCCGCGCCGGGCGTACACGACCTGGCGCGAAGGCAGCCGCACCGAGCGGCACCTGTTCGACTCGCTCATCCCGGAGGGCCAACGCAGCGCGCCCATCATCACCGTCTGTGACGCGGCCAGCCATTCGCTGGCCTGGATCGGTTCTGTGTTCGGTCAACGCGCCCACCCGCTGGGGGTGGATGTCTACGGCCAAAGCGGGAACCGCGAGTCGGTCTACCGCTACGTCGGCATCCACCGCGACAACATCATCGCCGAGGCATTGGCGGCGGTGGACCTGACCTGACCGCTGTTTATCGCCGTTTGCAGGAGAAAGGGAGAACGGGAGATGGAAAGGAACCTCCCGTTCTCCTGTGAACGGTCTGGCACTTAGCTGGCGCGGCAGAGTTCGAGCCGCGGAACTGCGGACGATGCAACGGCCATGCGCCGTCCGCGGTCCGCGGTCCACGGTCACGCCTGCGCGAGTAGAATCAATCCCATGAGCAGCCAAATTGACCCCAAGGCCCGCTATTTGAAATCTCACGAGTGGGCGCGCATCGACGGAAATCTCATTGTGTGCGGCATCAGCGATCACGCTCAGGAAGCGATGAGCGACCTGGTCTTTGCCGAAGTGCCGCGCGTTGGCGCGAAGTTCAAAGCCGGTGATATTTTCGGTGTCGTCGAATCGGTCAAGGCCGCTTCAGACGTCTATATTCCGATCGCGGGAACGATCGTCGAGGCGAATACGGCGCTCGAGACCTCGCCCGAGTCGATCAACAAGGATCCATACGGAGCCGGCTGGATGATCAAAGTCCGACCCGATAACCCGGATGACTTCCAGAAGCTCATGGACGCGGCCGAATACGAGAAGCATTTGCAGACCGAAGAGCACTGATCTGTCATGAACTACATTCCGCACACGGACGCGGAGCGCGCGCGCATGCTGGCCGCGATCGGCGTCGACCGCATCGAGGACCTGTTTGACGCGGTTCCCGAGAAGTATCGCTTTCCAAGACTCAAGCTCCCCGCGCCGCTGACCGAGATGGAAGTGGCCTGGGAGATGCAAAGCCTCTCCGACGCCAATGCCGACGTCAATCATTACGCGTGCTTTCTCGGCGCGGGCGCCTACAACCATCACATCCCGAGCCTGGTCAACCATCTGATATTGCGGGGCGAGTTCCTGACCGCCTACACGCCGTATCAGCCCGAGGTGAGCCAGGGCACGCTGCAGGCGATCTTTGAGTTTCAGTCGATGGTGGCCCAGTTGACGGGCATGGAGATTGCCACGGCCTCGCACTATGACGGGGCAACGGCCTTTGCTGAGGCCGTTGCCATGGCGGTCAACACCACCCGGCGCGGCAAGGCCATCGTGTCCGCCGGCGTCCACCCGATGTATCGGGAGGTGCTGCGCACCTACACCCAGTTCAATGAGGGTGTCACCATCGTCGGCGACGAGGTCGATGCGAACGGCTTCAAAGACATTCACGCGCTGGCGGAGATGATCGACGAAGACACCGCGGCCGTCTGCGTGGCCAATCCAAACTTTCTGGGACAGCTCGAAGACTTGGAGGGCCTGGCGGAGAAGTGCCACGCCAAGGGCGCGATGTTGGTCATGTCGGTGAATCCGACCGCGCTGGGCCTGTTCAAGACCCCCGCCGAGTATGGCGCCGACATTGTCACCGGCGAGGGACAGCCGCTTGGCATCCCGCTCGGATACGGCGGCCCCTACGTGGGCTTCTTCTGCACCAAACGCGAATACATGCGGCGCATCCCGGGCCGGATCGTTGGGGAGACCGTGGACAAAGAGGGCAAGCGTGGCTATGTGCTCACCCTCAAGACCCGCGAACAGGATATTCGGCGCGAAAAGGCGACCAGCAACATCTGCACCAATCAGGGTCTGATGGCGCTGTGCGCGGCGATTTACCTGAGTGTGATGGGCAAGAATGGTCTCAAGCAGGTGGCCAACTTGTCGTATCAGAAAGCCCATTACGCCGCCGACCAGATTTCGAAACTGACCGGCTACTCGGTCGTGGGCGGGCGCCCGTTCTTCCACGAGTTCGTGGTGAAATGCCCGGTGCCCGTCGCCGAAACCAACGTGCTGCTGCTGGATGACTTCGATGTCATTGGCGGTTATGACCTGGGACGGGATTACCCGCATCTCAAGGATCACATGCTGATCTGCTGCACCGAACAGAATACCAAGGACGAGATCGACGCGCTGGTGCAGGCCCTGGACGCAGCCAGGGACGATTTGGCCGAGTAACAGCCGACACGGCCGCATCCCGTCTCGCGAAACACCGGTCCAGGCCGAAAGGCCTGGGCGGGCGTACTATGAACCTATGGCAATCTACGATTTCGCGGTTATTGGCGGCGGGCTGGTTGGCCTGGCCACGGCCCGGGCGTTGCTCGAGCGATTTCCGGGCAAGACCCTTCTACTTCTGGAAAAGGAAACGACCTGGGCATCGCATCAGAGCGGACACAACAGCGGGGTGCTGCACTCCGGCATCTACTATCGCCCGGGCACGCTGCGGGCCAAACTGGGGCGCGAGGGCCGGGCGCGGATGGTGGCTTTCTGCCGTGAATATGGGATCGCCCATGACGTCTGCGGCAAGGTCATCGTCGCCACCGAAGAGCGCGAACTCCCTCTTCTGGACAACCTGCTCAAACGCGGGCAGGACAACCAGCTCGAAGTGCGGCTGATCGACCAACGCGAGTTGCGCGAGATTGAGCCGCACGTGGCGGGGTTGCGGGCCATCCACGTGCCGGCCACCGGCATCGCCGATTACCACGGCGTCGCGGCGCAACTCGTGAAGCTGTGCCAGGAGCGGGGCGCCGATCTCAAGCTTGGCACGCGCCTGCTCCGGCAGACCGCCGAGGCCGGCGTGGTCACCCTGGAAACGAGCGCGGGTGAATTCCAGGCCAGCTATGTTGTGACGTGCGGCGGTTTGCATGCCGATCGTCTGGCGCTTGCGGCCGGCGCGCAGCTCGACGCGCGGATTGTGCCGTTCCGCGGCGAGTACTTTCATCTGAATCCAGCCAAGCGCGGCCTGGTCCGCAATCTGATCTACCCCGTGCCCAACCCGGACTTCCCGTTTCTGGGTGTGCACTTCACCCGGATGATCGATGGTGACATTCACTGCGGCCCCAATGCCGTCTTCACCCTCAGCCGCGAGGGCTATCGCAAGGTCGACGTCAATATTCGGGACGCCTGGGAGGCGATTACGTTTCCGGGCTTCCAGAAGCTGGCCGCCAAGAACTGGCGGATGGGCTTTGATGAAATCGTGCGCTCGTTCAGCAAGGAACGCTTTGTCAAGACCCTCCAGCGCCTGATACCGGAGATACAGTCCAGCGACCTTTCCCCGGCACCGGCGGGTGTGCGGGCCCAGGCGCTGACGCCGGCGGGCGGGCTGGTCGACGACTTTCTGATCGTGGCCGGGCCGCGCTCATTGCATGTGTGCAACGCGCCGTCCCCAGCCGCAACCGCGTCCCTTTCGATCGGCGATGAAATCGCCAGCCAGGTCGAATCGGCGCTGTCCTGATTCGGGGCAATTCTGGGAGCGCGGGCATCTTGCCCGCGCGGTCGCGGCCGATCGCCGTTTGACGCGGTGTTTCCCATGGACCGCGCGGGCAAGATGCCCGCGCTCCCAGAACGCGTCGCCGTCGCTCTTGGGATTCAGCGCCCGCCGTTGTCGCCGGCCAGGCGATTGACGGATTCGGGCGCGCCAAAGACCGCCACGCTGTCGCCCGCCTTCAGCCGGCGGGCGTCCGGCGGATGCATGTCGGTCCCTTCGCTGGAGTGGATCATCACGACGCTGACATCGTAGCGTTGCTCGACCGCGCCGACCGTCAGCGCGCTCAGGCTGGATCCGGCCGCGATGATCAGGCGTGACACACTCAGCGGGTGGCCGTCCACGGTCACGGGCTGGCTGAGATCGACCCCGGCCGCGGTTGCGGCGAAAAACGGCGCGGCCAGGCTGGTGGCGCTCATCGCCGTAAAGCCGAATTGCTTGCGCAGGGCTTCGGCGAAGTCGTCGTCAAAGATGCGCACGATCACGTCGATCTGGGGGTTGAGCGCGCGCGCCTTCAACGCGATCTTGAGGTTCAACGCGTCGTTCTGAATGGCCAGAATGATCGCCCGGGCCCGTTCGATCCCGGCTCCCAGCAGGACGCTGTCGCGGGCGGCGTCGTCGATGATGACCGGCACGTCCCGCGCCCGAATCTCGCGGGTGAGGTCCTGCGGGTCATCCAGTTCGATCACCACGAGTTCGCGCCCCATGTCGCGCAACTGGGTTGCCACCCGAAAACCCAGGTGCCCCATCCCGATCAGCACAACATGATTTCGAAAGGTTGATGCGACCGCCATTTCCCACTCCTTGCTTCGCCCGCGGCGATTGAACAATTGCGCCCCGAAGTCCGCCAGCCCGAGGCCCAGAATACCCAGTCCCAGAATGGGCAGCGCATAGTAGAAGACGCGCAATGCGTCGGTCTGCGGAAATCGATCCCCGCCCTGAAAAAAGACGAGCTGGATCATCCGATAGACCGTCTCGCCGAAATTGGTGTGGGCTTCCTCGGGCGGCTTCGGCACGAGCGTCCAGGCAATGCTGCTCAGCAGGATGACCGCGGCGAAGGCGGCCAGCGGCCACTTGAATTCATCCAGCAGCAGAAGGGTGTCCCGCCATCCGGCCTTGAGCCGGCGGCCCCATCCGCGATCGATCCGTCCGCTTTCCACGGCGCAAGTGTATCCAACCTTTCGGCTTCGTACAATGGCGGCATGATCAATGCTTCTTCCCGGGCCGCCGTCGACGGCGCGACCTGGCGCGGGCCGCTCATTCGGCCGCTTTACGA
>JAGOCU010000423.1 GCA_017998555.1 Thermoflexales bacterium | reverse complement strand
GACGCCGACAAGGTGTCGACCGTCGCCCAGGCCGTTGCCAATTCGCCGAATGTGGCCGAGGTGTACAGCGTCACCGGTGACTTCGACGTAATGGCAATCGTCCGTGTCGCGGACTATAACCTTCTGGCCGAGGCCGTGCCCGATCAGATTTCCCGCATCGAAGGGGTCCGGCGCACGCACACCATGCTCGCCTTCCGCAGCTTCAGCGCCAAGGATCTCGCCTGGGACGTCGGCGCCAGCTAGCGGCGCTTACGCCATTGATTCATGCGACGCGATCCCCCGTCCCGGCGTACGCCGCGACGGGGGATCGCGTCGCGGGAATTGAGGATGACAGCCATGCAGAATCTTCCCGAGTTCATTCAGGCGCTTGACGCCGCCGATCCGTTGGCCGCTTTTGGCCAGCGCTTCAACCTGCCTGACGGCCTGGTCTACCTGGATGGCAACTCGCTGGGCGCGCTCCCGCGCGATACGCCGGCCCGGGTTGCCCGCGCGATTACGGACGAGTGGGGACGGGATCTGATTCGGAGTTGGAACACCGCGGGATGGATGGACATGCCGATGCGGATCGGCGACAAGATTGGCCGTTTGATTGGCGCGCTTCCGGGCGAGACCGTGTGCGCGGATTCGACCTCGATCAACGTGTTCAAGGCGCTGTCGGCGGCGCTTCGGCTCAACCCGGGACGCAAAGTCGTCTTGTCCGAGCCGGACAATTTTCCGACGGATCTCTACATGGCCCAGGGACTGACCGGGTTGCTGAATGACGGGCATCGTCTGGTCCTGAAGACGCCAGACGAAATCGAAGCCGCCCTGAATGCCGACACGGCGGTCCTGATGCTCACGCACGTCAACTATCGCTCCGGGCGGATGCATGACATGGCTCGGCTCACGGAAAAAGCCCATGCCGTTGGCGCGCTTGTGGTCTGGGACCTCGCTCACTCGGCCGGCGCGGTGCCGGTCGATCTGACTGCCGCCGGGGCGGACATGGCAGTCGGATGCGGCTACAAGTATCTGAACGGCGGACCGGGCGCGCCGGCCTTCATCATGGTCGCCGGCCGGCATCAGGCCCGCTTCAGCCAACCTTTGTCGGGCTGGTTGGGGCATGCCGACCCCTTCGCGTTTTCGGTCGACTACCGGCCGGCGGCGGGGATCGGGCGGGCGCTATGCGGCACACCGGCGGTCTTGAATATGACCGCCCTGGAGTGCGGGCTGGACGTCATGCTCGAGGCCGACCCGGGCGCGATGCGGGCCAAGTCCCTGGCCCTGACCGATCTCTTCATCGCCGAAGTGGAGGCGCGCGGCGCCGGCCGGGGACTCAGCCTGCTGACCCCGCGTGAACATCATCTGCGGGGGAGCCAGGTGAGTTTTGCCCATGCGGAGGGATATGCCATCATGCAGGCCCTGATCGCGCGGGGCGTGATCGGCGACTTCCGCGCGCCGGATATCCTGCGCTTTGGCTTCACACCGTTGTACACCCGCTATGCCGACGCCTGGAAGGCGGCCGGGGCTCTGGCCGATATCCTGGCGACGGAGGAGTGGGACCGTCCCGAGTTCAAGGCCCGCAAAAAGGTGACCTGAGCGGTGAGCCGCTAGAGGTCATCCTAAAAACATCCGGCGAGATCACCATCCCCGCGCGAAGCGCGGGGATGGTGATCTCGCCGATGATTTTCAGGATGACCTCTGGCTATTTGAACGCCTGGGCGGCCTTGACCGCCGCGAAGGCATCGACGATGCCCGCCCCAAACACATTCGCGGTTGTGCCGCCGCAGGTTGGCGCGCCCGCGGCCACGGGCCGGGCCGTCTCACGCAGGATGCGTTCGGTCGCGTCGATGTTGCCCACCAGTTTCGGCTGGGCCGACCACATCAACGCGACGACCCCGGCGATGTGCGGGCCGGCCATAGAGGTTCCATCATGCGAGCCATAGGTCCCGCCGGGCAAGGTCGACAACACGCCTACGCCGGGCGCCGCGATGTCGGGCTTGACCCGCCCGCTGCCATCGACGCTCACCGGCCCGCGGCTGCTGAAATTGGCGATCTGGCCCCTGCTGTCAACGGCGGCGACGCTGAACGAAGCGTCATACAGCGCGATGGGATCCTTGATCGTCTCGCAGCGCGGGCCTTCATTCCCTGCCGAGGCCACGACAAAGACGCCGGCGGCGCGCAAGGCGTTGACGGCCGGCTCCAGCGCCTGCGGATCGCAGCCTTCGAGCGGCGGACAACCCCACGAGTTGTTGATCACATGCGCGCCCAGCTTCGGATTGCCGTCCTTGAGCGGGTCCCCGGTCTGCGGCCAGGGGGCCAGCATGAACTGCAGGCAATCCAGATACAGGGCCGGGTTGGCCAGGTTGCGGGCCAGATTCACGCAGCCAAACCACTCGGCATCCGGCGCGACCCCGGTGGCGACCGCGCGGCCCGCGGCCCGCCCGAGAATGCTGCCCAACGTATGAGTGCCATGCCCGCCGACGTCGACCGGGCTGGGCGAGTGGTTCCAGGGATCGAGCCAGTTGTAGTCGTTGTTGCCGCCCCGGCCGCGATAGCCGGGAGCGAGGGCCGCGTGCGCGCCGTCAACGCCGCTGTCGGACTGGCCAACCACGATACCGGAACCGGTGATCCTGAGTTCGCTCCACACCCGCTCGGCGCCGATGCTGGTCAGGTTCCACTGCGGAATCAACGGGGCCGGTTCGTCGCCGCCCTCGGCCGGCGCGGATTCGGGCAGCGGACGCAGACGCGGACTGTCGATGACCCGGGCCACTTCCGGCTGGGCGAGCAGAAACGCCTTCA
>JAGOCU010000051.1 GCA_017998555.1 Thermoflexales bacterium | reverse complement strand
CCAACCCGGGCGACCCGCCCAAGCTGGCCCATGATGTAGCCGCCAATCGTGTCGTAATTCGAATCTTGCAGCACCAGGCCAAATGCCTCATTGACATCGCCAATGGTCGTGAGGCCATTCAACATCGCGCTGCCATCGGCATGCGGCTGTATGTCAGGCATCGACTCGGCGTTATCGCTCAATTCGCCTACGATCCGCGACACCAGATCGTTGAGCGTCACCAGCCCGGCCGTTCCGCCATATTCGTCCAGAACGACCGCCAGATATTCATGCCGTCCGCGGAGCTGGATGAGCAGCTCGTCTGCCCGCTGCGAATCAGGGACAAAGAACGGCTCGCGCATGAGCTGGCGGGGAGTGACGGCACGCGTGTTCGGGAGCAACGCCCGGATCATGTCCTTGGCGTGCAAGATGCCGATGATGTGGTCGATGGTCCCCTCATAGACGGGAAATCGGTCATACGGATGGGTCGCCAGGGCGTGGGCGACCTCGTGAAGCGACGACTCGACATCGACACAGACCATCTCCGTGCGTGGAACCATGACCTCCCGGGCCAGCAGGTCGCCGAAGCTGAAAACCTTGCTGATCATCTCGCCTGCGCCCGATTCGAGCGTGCCGCCCTTCTGGCTCTCCTCGATCAGCATTTCCAGCTCCGACGCCGAGTACAGCCGGGACGCGTGCCCGCTCATCCGGATGCCAAACACGCGCAGCACAGCCCGCGACGACACATTGAGCAACCAGATAAACGGTCGCAAAACCTGGTTGAGCGCATGCAAGGGGGGCACAACGACACAGGCTACATTTTCGACGGAACGCAGGGCAATCGACCTGGGGACGATTTCACCCAGAACGAGGTGCAGATAGGTCGCCAGCAACAGACCCATTGCGCCGCCAACCACGATGATGACGTTTTCGGGTAATCCAGGGCCAAGCCGGGCGAGGCCATGTTCGATCCCGCCCGAGATGGGCGGTTCAGCCAGAATGCCGACGGCAATGGAGATGATGGTGATGCCCGTCTGCGCGCCGGCCAGAAAGCGCTCGAGGTCACCCGATACGCCCAGGACCGTTTTGGCGCCAGGACGTCCCATCGCCGCCATTTCTGTCAGCCGGGTGCGCCGCGACGCAACCAGACTGTATTCCGCCATGACAAACAGGGAAGAAAGCGCGGCGAGTGTGATGAGCGTCAGGACGCCAGTAATAAACAAGGTCATTTACAGTTTTGTCGCGATGTGACACCATATGGGAGGAGTCCCGCCATGACGAAACCCAATCCTAACCCGGTTTTTCGCAACCGCAAGGGCATCTACACCCATCTCAACCCATCCCTCGCCCTGGTCTGCGACGAGCGTTGGCAGTTCATCGCCATTGGCGGAGACTATATTGAGTTCGACAACGAAGCCACCCGGCCCGCGCCATTTTCGGAGCCGCGCCGGGATGCGGTGACCTGGACACTTCGGCTGGCAGCCGACAACGCGTGGATACCGGACACCCTTGCCGTCCACGCCTCGACCGGAAAACGAGAGGCGCGGGTGAATTGGTCGCAGCGCGAAGACAGGGAGATGGCCTCGTTCTGTTGGCAGCATGGGGGCGAAGTCAGGCGCATCGAGCGATCCTGGCCGCCACCGACCGCGCTTGGCTTCCGATCCGGATTCTTCATGACCGCCCTCGTACACGGGTTGCAGGCCGGCGAAAGGAGTTCATGCGACGTCGTATGGATGAACACGCTCAGTTTTGCGCCGCAGGCTGCGGCGGTCCGCGTCGTGCGCCTGGGGCGCAGCCAGCGGCCCACTCACTTTGGGCCGCGCCTGCTCGAAGGCTTTGGCCTGGCCTGCGACTTCCCCGGGGATGGGGAGGCGCGATCGCTGCTCAACGGTCAGGTCTGGCGGGATGAAACCGGACTCGTCCATGAATGGCTCGGCGCAGACGGGGAAGTCACGCGGCTGACAGCCATGAACTGAGCCGGCGGTCCGTCGTCGTTCATCGCCGCAGGATCGGCAGCCAGACAAACACCGGTGTCTGGAAGGTGCCCTCCGACGCGGGACCCAGTCCGCAGGGGTTGACCATGCGCACCCGCCAGTAGTAGGTTGACAACGGCCGGAGTTTCGCCAGGGCGTACTCCAGGTTGTATGCGGTCGTTCTGGAGAACACCACGGACGCGAACGCGGCGTCCGAAGCGACCTCGAGGAGATAGCTGCCCGTATTGGGCAACAACGACCATTGGAACGTCACGCCATAGGTGAAGAGAGCGGTCGCGGTGGGTCCCGGCCCGGCCGGCATCACCCCATACGGGACGGAATTCACCGTGGCCTGCATCAAGGTTGGCCCATCGGTGATTGGACGCCACAGGGTGATCTCCGAGGTCGCCGTGAACGCGCCCGAGCCTGATCCGCGCACGCCGAGCAGATGCAGGCCGAGAGGCGTATTCAGCGGGAAAGTCACCGTGAACGGCACACTGAGCGGCGTCGCCAGCGCGACCGGCGGCTGGGCGAACGTCGACGACACGAATACCGTCGGGGTAAGGGCGATGACGCCAAGGGTAATCGGCGATGTCGCCGTCATCGGAAGCGCGTAGACCGTCAGCGCAAGCGGGACCTCGACACAGGCATCCGCCGCATCCGGCCACACCCGCAGCGCGTATGTCACCGGCGTGCAGCCGTTTGAGCGAAACCGGCCAATCCGGGTCTGCCAAGGACTGGTACCGCTCGCATCAAGATGGACCCCGGTTTCCCAGAACGCGCAACCATCGACAGGATCGACGGACAGGCCCGCCCGATCGTTCCAGAAGTTCCCGATGGTCTGGACGCCCGCGCCCGGCCACAATTCGACCTCGCTCGACGCGGCGGGGGTCATCTCCGCCCGGGGCCACAGCGCAAATCGCAGGCTCGGCGAGATCACGTCGCTCGATGTCGCGTAACCCAGCCCGATTTCCTGCGCGCTGTTTATGGCGGCCGCGCCAAGCCAGCGGCTCTCGGGACCCGCAACGCTTGCGCCGGATCCCGTCAGGGACCAGACCTGCTGGGTCCAGGGCGCGCTGAGTTCGAACCATACGACATGGGGCCGGGCAGGCGAGCCGGTCGGCGCGCTGATCGCCGCCACGACGCGCTGCGCCGCGTCAAAACGCCGATATTTGGCGATCGCCCGAATTGGCGGGTCTTGCGCGCTGAGTTCCACAGCCGTGCCTGGCTGGGGAATACAGCCCGCGGGGGGATTGTCACAGGCGAAACTCGCCGGCGCGCCAATGTCATCGCCGCTGGCCGACCACACTTCTGCGATGGTGGCCGTATTTGAGTGCCAATCCACCTTCAGCCGCGAAAGCGCAAAGCGGCCAGACGGCCGTGAAACCCCAGGCGTCAGACGATTCACAAACAAGGGATGCTGCCCGGCTGGCGGCAACGGCCCGCCCGAGAAACTCACCGGCACGGGGTATCCGGCGCCACTTTCAGCGGCATAGCCGCCAAAGGCGCGCGCATAGGCTCCCTCGAGCATGCTCGCCTTTTCGAGCGCAAATATCCAGGACTGAGGACCTGAAACGCTGACCAGGAGCGCGTCGCGCCACACACCGATTTCGTGGGTTTCGACCTGAATCCCGACGTTGAAGTCATACAAGTAGTAGCTGCCCCGCGGATCAGGTGTGCTCGATACGGCAATACAGATGGAATTGCTGTTTCCCTGATGGGTCAGGAACCAGCGATCTGTGAGCGAGTCCCACACAACGCCGGGATGACCGCGATCGTTGCTGTGGCAATTCCCAGGCGGCCAAAGGTCGCGGACAAGACTCGGCCCGGACAGAAGCGCCCCGGCCCGGTCAAAAACAGCAAAGGCGGTGCCGGCACCGGCCTGCACGAAATAGTGCGGTCCGATATCGCCGACGAGGTCGGGTGTGCTCGTCGCAATGAGCGTCAGGCTGATTCCGGCAAAAGAATCGGAGATAACCGATGCTGAAGTGTCACGCCGTTCCGGCGCAGCCTTGTCGTGGCCCGTTGGCGCCTGACTGACCAGGGACTTGGCCAGGGGGCTCAGGACCGCGGGCGGGAGATCAAATCGGAGCGCGGGCCGCTCGAGGGCGGCAGACTGGCCATCGGCGGAATCCGATCGCGCGAACTCGACCTCCGCGCGCAGCGGCGGAATGGACGGCCGGATAAGCCCGAACGGCGCCAGAAGCAGACCTGCTATTGCGGCGCAGCGCGCGAGGCGAGTCGTGATGGGCGATTTGGTCATTGTGGCAGTTATGTGAAATGATTGTAGCCCCACATTGTCCGTTTGACAACATCCGGCGCAAGTGTGATCGGTGCCGGCTGCCCAGACCCGATTCTGCCAAGCGCCTTTGCGCGGTGAAGATGCCCGCGCGACCGGTGCCAGCGTCGAGTCTTCAACCCGCGATCCGACGCGCGCCCGCAAACGCGGCGTCGGACGCGATGGCCTGGCGTCCGGGACCCGCAACACCGGAAGGGCCGCGGCGTATCGCGCTGGAAGTCGGTGGCGGGTTTTCGGCCCGAAAGGGCGATATACTTTCCACCGTATGCTGGCGGATTTGGCCCCCGATCTCGTTCCTCATCAAGACTATGCAAAACGTATTTACCCCCCTCGTTACGACCGTTCGTGAAGGCCTGCGGTACCGCGGCGGCGAGAACCACTTGATGTGGATCGCCCATCGCGTCAGCGGGCTCGGCGTGCTGCTCTTTCTGGTGCTGCACATCTTTGGCATGAGCATGGCGTTCTTCAATCCGCCCCTGCACGAGGCGATGCTGAACCTGTACAAGACGCCCGTGTTCGCCCTCGGCGAGTTGGCGCTCGCGGCCTGCCTGATCTATCACGCCATCAATGGCACCCGCATCGCGATATTTGAGCTCAAGCCCGAACTGTGGACGCGCCAGAAAGTGGCCACCCGCTACGCGCTCATCATCACGGCCGTGGTCACGCTGCCCTGGCTCGCAGTCATGATCGGCTACACGATCAAGGGCCTGTCGGAGGTCAAATAACATGACAACGACCACCCACCCCGCCCCCGCTACTGCGGCTACCACCGTGCGCCGGGTCAAGCCCTTCCCGGTTGCCCGCAACAACTACGAGCGCGCGCTTTGGATTTTCATGCGCTACAGCGGGCTCGCCCTGGTCTTCTTTGCCATTTCGCATTTCGGTCTGCAACACCTGCTGGTCGGCACCCACAACCTCAAGGTCGCCGACACCGAACTGCGCTGGGGGCTGACGGGACAGCCGGTGACGGTTGAGCAAATCGCCTGGCGGGTGTACTACCTGATCCTGCTGATCCTCGCCATGGGCCACGGTTTGAACGGCTTTCGCCAGGTCGCCTACGACTACCTGCACGCGCGGGGCATCTATCGCGGCGCGCTGCTCGTCGCCGGCGTCCTCATCATCGTCCTGACCCTTCTCGGGGCTATTGCGCTGTTCATGGGCGCGTCTCCGCTCAAGCGATAAACCAACGGCGGCGCGCCTGACGGGCGCCGCGACACAAGGCAAACACCATGGTTCACCATCATCAGTTTGACGCGCTCGTCGTGGGCGCCGGCGGAGCCGGCCTCATGGCCGCCTTGCACGCCAGCAAGAGCGTAAAGACCGCCGTGATCTCCAAGCTCTATCCGACGCGCTCGCACACCGGCACCGCCCAGGGCGGCATTTCGGCCGCGCTCGGCAACATGGAGCCCGACAAGTGGGAGTGGCACGCCTATGACACGGTCAAGGGCGGCGACTTCCTGTGCGACCAGGACGCGGTCGACATCATGTGCCGCGACGCCATCGACGCCGTCATCGACCTTGAGCACATGGGCCTGCCCTTTGACCGCACGCCCGACGGCAAGATCAGCCAGCGGCGGTTTGGCGGCCACACCAACAACGAGACCAAACAGGCCGTGCAGCGCGCCTGTCACGCCGCCGACCGCACCGGGCACATGATCCTGCAGACGCTTTACCAGAACTGCATCAAGCAAAAGGTCCAGTTCTTCGACGAGTTCCAGATGATCGACCTGCTCATCGCCGATGGCAAGTGCAACGGCATCGTGGCCGTATGCCTGGACACCGGCGAGCTGCATGTCTTTCACAGCAAGGGCACCCTGCTGGCCACGGGCGGGTTTGGCAAGATGTGGAAGGTGACCTCGAACGCGCACTCGCTGACCGGCGACGCGCCGGCCGCGGTGCTGCGCCGGCACCTGCCGCTCGAGGACATGGAATTCTTCCAGTTCCACCCGACCGGCGTCTACAAGCTGGGCATTCTGCTGTCTGAAGCGGCCCGCGGCGAAGGCGCGGTGTTCCTCAACGGCAAGGGCGAACGCTTCATGGAGCGCTACATGCCGACCCTCAAGGATCTGGCCCCGCGCGACATCTGCAGCCGCTACATCTACAAGGAGATTCGGGAAGGCCGGGGCGTCGATGGCAAGGACTACGTGTATCTCGATTTCCGGCCCGAGGAAATCAACAAGTACTTCGCCGCCGACGGCAACCCGCGCCGCGTCACGGCCGAATACATGGAGCAGAAGCTCCCCGACATTATCGAGTTCGCCCGGGTGTATCAGGGCGTCGACCCGATGACTCAGCCGGTGCCCATCCAGCCCACCGCCCACTATGCGATGGGGGGCATCCCGACCAACAACGATGCCGAAGTGCTGGCCGACGAGACCGGCCGCCTGATCGAGGGTCTGTATGCCGCGGGCGAGGTCGCCTGCGTGAGCGTGCACGGCGCAAACCGCCTGGGCACCAATTCGCTGGTCGACCTGGTCGTATTTGGCAAGCGCGGCGGAATCAAGATGGCCGAGTATTGCGCGAAGGCGTCCTTCCGCGAGATCGACAAGGCTGGCGCCGCGACATACGCCCAGAACCAGATTGACGGCCTGCGCAACGGCGAGGGCACCGAGGAGCCTTCCAAGATCCGCAAGAGCCTGCAGATCATGATGGATGACAACGTCGGCGTGTATCGGACGGGCCCCGGCATCCAGACCGCCATCGACCACATCCACGAGCTGCAGGAGCGCTACAAGAAGATCCGGGTGCAGGACAAGGGCATGCGCTGGAACACCGACCTGATGGAAGTGTGGGAGCTTGGCGCGCTGCTCGACCTGGCCGAGGTCACTGCATATTCGGCTCTGGCCCGCCAGGAAAGCCGGGGCGGGCATTTCCGCGAGGACTTCCCCAAGCGGGATGACGCCAACTTCCTCAAACACACCTTCGTGTGGAAGAACGGCAAGATCGAGATCAAGCACAAACCCGTCGTCATCACTCGGTTCAAGCCCGAAGAACGAAAATACTAGGAACCACTTTGGAGGCGACGGCCCCCGCCCCGGCGTACGCCGGGGCGGGGAAATCGCCTCCGAAAACTGATCTTGTTGGAAGTAAGGCAAACACCATGAATGTCCGCCTCAAAATCAAACGATTCAACCCGGAGACAGACAAGAAGCCGTACTGGAAAGAGTACGAGCTCGATATGGAGCCCAAGGACCGCGTGCTGGATGCGCTGCACGAGGTGAAGTGGACCCAGGACGGCACACTCTCGCTCCGGCGGAGCTGCGCCCACGGCGTGTGCGGCAGCGATGCGATGCGGATCAACGGCCGCAATCGTCTGGCCTGCAAGGTCTTTGTCGATGACGAAATGAAGACCGGCAAGGGCGCGATCATGATCGAGCCCATCCTCGGCCTGCCGGTCATCAAGGACATGATTGTCGATATGGAACCGTTCATGGCCCACTATCGCGCGGTCATGCCGTTCCTGGTCAACGACTCCGAGCCGGGCCCGCGCGAGCGGCTGCAGTCGCCCGAGGACCGCGCGCGCTTTGACGACACAACCAAGTGCATCCTGTGCGCGTGCTGCACAACGAGCTGCCCGTCGTTCTGGGCCCGCGGCGAGTATGTCGGCCCGGCCGCCATCGTCCAGGCCCATCGCTTCATCTTCGACACGCGCGATCAGGCCGCCGAGGATCGCCTGGCCGTGCTAAATGAGCCGGACGGCATCTGGCGCTGTCGGACCGTCTTCAACTGCACCGAGGCCTGCCCGCGCGGGATCCAGGTGACCAAAGCCATTGGCGAGGTCAAGGAAGCCCTGCGCACCGGCGTGATCGCCTAAAAGTCCGCCAAGATGTCCGGCGAAATCACAATCCCCGCGCTTCGCGCGGGGATTGTGATTTCGCCGGAGTCTTTGGCGGGCTTGTTGCTTCTGGCAACATGAAGCGTTTGCCCAGCCTGCCCCGTTTGATTCGGCGCCGGTCGGCCCCGACTTTGCTGCTCTACGTGCTGATCAGCTTTGGGGCTTCGGTGATCTTGACTCGGGTGTTCCTCGACCTGGCCAGGTACCCGCAACTGGGTGGAAGTGGTTTGCACATCGCGCACTTGCTGTGGGGAGGCCTTGCACTGGTCGTGGCCGCCCTGCTGATGTTGGTCTACGCCTCGCCCTCGGTCAACCGCATCGGCGCAATCCTTGCCGGCCTTGGGATTGGCCTGTTCATCGACGAAGTCGGCAAGTTCATCACCTCTGACAACAACTACTTCTTCCGGGCGGCTGCGCCAATCATCTACGTGTGCTTTCTGGCAGTCGCGCTCGTCTATTACCTCCTCACCCGCCGGCAGGACGCGCTTTCCGATCGCGAATTGATGTGCGCGGCGCTCGAAGATGCGGAATCGCTGCTCGAAGCGAATCCTTTTGAACACCAACGAGCCGATCTCTTCGCGGTCATCAACCGGGTCAAGACCCAGGCCAAGGATCCCGACTACGTCGCCCTCGCCGAGGCGCTGCTGGCCTTTGCCGAGAGCGAGGCAGTTCGGCCGGGCCGGCACTGGTGGGAGCAGTTGATCAACCGGATCGAGATCCCGCTTCAGGCGTATTTTGAACGCCATGCCGCGTTCTTCACGAACTCGCTCATCGTGATTCTGACGCTCCGGGCCGTAGCCTCGATGGTCGCCTTCACCGGAAGCGCGATCCTGCGCTTCATGTCGCCCGACACGGCAGACAGCCTGCGCCAGTTCCTTGCCGCCTACGGCCTGTACCGATCGTCGCCGCTTGACCTGTCTTCTGACCTGCTGAATGTGCTACTCAACACAATCACCAGCCTGCTGATGCTCGCCGGGGTTGCGCTCTTTGTACTGCGCCGGCGGCAGCGCGGCTTGTACTGGATGCAAACCTCGCTCATCCTATCGCTGTGCGTCGTCAACATTTTTGCCTTCTTCGAGCAGCAGTTCGTCGTCGCCATCTACGCCCTGATCGATCTTGGGCTGTTCATCTACATCCGGGTGTATGTCTTCCGGCGCCAGAAACTGCTGGACGCTAGTCATCCATCCGGGAACAAACCGCTGAAATGAGCCTCAAACTGTGTGTCATCCCCGGCGACGGCGTCGGCCGCGAAGTCATCCCCTGCGCGGTCGAAGCCCTGCGCCGGGTCGCGCCCGATCTGGAGACCGTCGACGCCGACGCCGGCTGGGAGTGCTTCACCCGGGTCGGGAATGCTTTCCCCGAGGCGACTCAAGCCGCGATCAGCGCGTGCGGGGCCGCCCTCTTTGGAGCGACCTCGTCGCCCAGCCGCAAGGTCGAGGGCTATCGCAGCCCGATCCTGCAGATGCGCCAGGCGTTCGACTTGTACGCCAATCTGCGCCCCACCCGGGATGTCGGGCTGCGCATCGCCGGAAGCGGCGTGGGCGGCGTGTTGCCCTCCGGCGTCTCGCCAGCCGATCTGCTGATCGTGCGCGAGAACACCGAAGGGCTGTATGTCCAACGGGAATATCAGCGAGGCGACGAGGCCATCGCCGAGCGGGTGATCACCCATGCGGCCTCAGCCCGGATCGGGCGGGTCGCGCTCGAGCATGCCCGCCAGCGCCGAAAGCGGCTCACCATTGTCCATAAGGCCAACGTGCTGCCGCTTACCGACGGGGTATTCCGCGACGCGGTCCGAGCCGAAGCGGCCGCCTACCCCGAGGTCGCGATCAACGAGCTCCTGGTCGACACAGCCGCGCTGCAGATCGGGGCCCGCCCGCAACAGTTTGACGTGATCGTAACGACCAACCTCTTTGGCGACATCCTGAGCGATCTGGCCAGCATGTGGGGCGGCGGGATGGGCGTCGCGCCAGCTCTCAACATCGGGAACGGCGTCGCGATTGCCGAGCCCGTGCACGGCAGCGCCCCCGACATCGCCGGCAAGGGTCTGGCCAACCCGGCCGGGGCAATCCTGAGCGCCGCGCTTCTGCTGCGCCACCACTGGGCGCGGCCGGAGGCGGCGGATCGGCTCGAGCGGGCGGTCTATGCCGCCCTGGGCGCCGGCGCCCGCACGCC
>JAGOCU010000422.1:1259-2791 GCA_017998555.1 Thermoflexales bacterium | reverse complement strand
GTGTAGCTGATGTTGGAGCCGCCGCTGACCGTCGCGGTGAAAGCCGTTGGGTTGCCCAGGGTCGTTGGGCTGTCGCTGGTTGCGCCCAGGCCCGTGATGGGGATGTCATTCACCGTCACGGCCAGCGCCAAAACCTGTGCGCCCAGGCTGTTCGTCCCGGTGACGGTGGCCGTGTAGACCCCGATGCCGGCGTAGGTGTGGCTCACGACCGCCCCGCTGCTGGTGTTGCCATCGCCGAAATCCCATTGGTAGGCCACGTTGGTGCCCGCGCTGACGCTGGCCGTGAAATAGGTCGGGTTGCCCGGAATCGTCCAACCCGAAGAAGCGGCGGCGAAGTTGCAAAGTCCGACCTCCGGCGTCGTCGTCAGGGCTTCGTTGTAGCCGATGTCATACCCGCTCAGCAGCGGGCGCGAATTGCCGTCGGCGTCCACAGCGATTCCGGCGTTTATGCCACTGTCGATCGCCGCGCTTCCGGTTCCAAGCCGGTAGTTGTCGCACACCAGCGCCTGGAACTGGGGCAGACCAATCAACGAATTGCCGCCGCTGGAGATCGTCCCGCTCAGGTCCACGGTATTGCTGAAGAAGAGGTTGTAGTCCTCGCTGACCGCGCCGCCGGCGCGATCGATACCGCGGGCGTGGTTGGCGATGATCGTATCGGTGATCGCGAGCGTGCCGCCTTCAACATACACCGCCGCGCTGCCTTCGAGCGTTGGACTGGCGATCGTGGTGTGAATGATCTCCGTGTTTCCGGCCTGGAGGTAGATGTCGCCATACGACCCAAACCCATGATTGCGGGCAAAGAGGCTGTTCACAATCCGTCCGTTGCCATTGAGCTGAAGCGCGCCCGCGTAGAAGGTGTTGGCCTTGTTGTCGATGAACTGCGCGCCCGTCATGTTCAGGGTGCCGTTCACCACCAGGGCCCCGGTCCAATTGGCCCGATTGTTGAGCCACAGACCGCCGTTGATACTCACCGTGCCGTTGAGGAAGGCAGCGCCGCCGTGGGCGGGGCCTGAATTGGTGAGGAAGTCGGTGGCCCACAGGGCCGCGTTATTGACTGCGTAGAGACCGGGCGCGCGGTCGCTCGACTGGTTGTAGGCGAACACCGTGTTGGTTACGACGACCGGCCCATAGGCGATCACCGCGCCGCCGTAAGTTGAGCCGGTTACCGTGTTGGAGACGAAGCGCGTGCCGCTGAGGGTCAGGGCAGCGTCGGCGCGGACAGCGCCCCCGGGATTGCCGGGTCCGCCCAAGCCCTTCTGGATCGTGAGCGACTGCAGGCCAAGCGTTGCGCTCCCGATTGCGTGGAAGGCGCGATCGAGGCCATTGGCATTGATGACCGTCGCCGCGGGGCCCGCGCCGATGATCGTGAGCGCGTTCGTGATATCGAAGTCACCGGTCGCATTTGCATCCTCGCTCGCGCCCGCAATCGTGAGGGTGTACGTCCCCGCTGCAAGGACGATCGTGTCGGCCCCGCTGCCGGCCGGGCACGCGTCCACCGTGCTGTCGGTGTTCGCCGCCTGAATCGCCTCGCG
>JAGOCU010000422.1:0-1159 GCA_017998555.1 Thermoflexales bacterium | reverse complement strand
ACCCCCGGGGCGATCCCACCGTGCGGCGGCGCGCCATACTCAAAGGCGTCCAGCATGTGGCCGAACTTCTTGTACGCTTCTTCGAGCGACAAACCAAGCAGGCTCATCACCCGCAACTGCACGTCGCGGCGGTGAATTCGGATGCTCCCGCCGCCGGCCTCGTAGCCGTTGCAGACCAGGTCGTACTGCTTGCCCTTGACCTCGCCCGGGTTGGTCTCGAACTTGTCGAGGTCCTCGTCGCGCGGAGCGGTGAACAGGTGATGATTCGGCACCCAGCGGCTGTCATCCTTGTCCCATGTGAACATCGGGAAGTCGACGACCCAGGCGAAGGCCAGCACGTTCGGGTCGGCCAGCTTGAGCCGCGATCCCATCTCCACCCGCAGCTTGCCCAGCGCATTCAAGGCCACGCCCTCGGCGTCGGCGACGAGCAGCAGCAGGTCGCCGGGCTTGCTCCCGCCCGCGGCGATCAGGGCGGCCTTCTCGGCCTCGCTCAGCTTGGCCCCCGCGCCGCTGCCGCGAATCCCCTCGGGGTCATGGTGCAGCACGACCAAGCCCTTGGCCCCTTCCTTGCGGGCGAACTCGATCAGCTCGTCGGTCTGCTTGCGGGTGTAGGCGGCGCAGCCGGGGGCCACGATCCCGCGCACACCCGGGGCCCCGGCGAAGACGGCGAACTGCGAATCGCGGGTGGCCGCGGTGACGTCGAAGATCTCCATCCCGAAGCGCAGGTCGGGTTTGTCGTTGCCGTAGCGGCCCATCGCCTCGGCAAAGGTCAGCCGGCGGAAGGGCGTGTAGAGCAGGCGCTTGCCGTGCAGGGCCGCCTGTTCGGTCGTGAACTGGACCAGCATGGTCTCGATCAGCGCCATGACGTCGTCTCGGTCGACAAAACTCATCTCCACGTCGAGCTGGGTGAACTCGGGCTGGCGGTCGGCCCGCTGGTCCTCGTCGCGGAAGCAGCGCGCAATCTGGAAATAACGTTCAATCCCGCCCACCATCAGAAGCTGTTTGAGCTGCTGCGGGCTCTGGGGCAGGGCATAGAACTCGCCCGGGTGCACCCGGCTGGGCACCAGATACTCGCGCGCGCCTTCGGGGGTGCTCTTGAACAGGATCGGCGTCTCGATCTCAATGAAGCCGTTGCGATCCATGTAGTCGCGCATGTGCT
>JAGOCU010000421.1 GCA_017998555.1 Thermoflexales bacterium | reverse complement strand
GAGTCGGGGTTGGCTGATCATCAGGTCCTTATTCTTTCCGGAGAGTCTTACGAATGGGTGATGGGAATCTTACGGCCAGCGGCGGCTATTTCGGCCAGGTCTGGCCCGATGCGCGCTGGGCGATGTCCTGCCGGACATACAGCGTCCAGCTCGAAACGAAGGGCGGCCCGCCGTCGCGCAGGACCAGCCAACGGGCCACCGCCTGGCAATCCTGCCGGTCGGCTGCCTGCTTGCAGCGCACGCCGCCCAGGCCGTTGCGTTGGGTGACCTCCAGGCTGTTGGAGACGTAGGTGAATTCGGAGTTGAAGGCCAGCGTGGCCGGCAACAGCGCGGCGGCCGCGTTGGCCGGGCGCGGCGCGTAGGAGGCGAACTTCTGATCGCGCAACAGCCAGCGCAGCCAGGACGGGGCCGTGTCGTGGACGTCGATCGGCATCACGGTCTTGTCGCCGTAGGCCAGCAATGCCACTTGCTCGATCGCGCCTTGCATGGCCCGGGCCTCCACCGCAATGGACTCGGTGACATACGGTTCGCCGGGATTGGCGGCGTGGCTCTGGGTCAGGGAAAACCCGGCCCCAAAGGTGCCGACGCTGAGGATCACCCAGGCCGCGATGGCGATACCGCGGGCGACGGCCGCGCCGCTCATCCGCAGCGAAAGCGCGATCCCGCCGGCGGCGACGATGAAGACCGCCACGATCGCCAGGAGCAGCCACTTGGTGTCGCCCTGGCCGGCGTATTGGCGCACCCCGATATCGGCCACAAACAGGAAGACCAGGCTCAATCCGGCGGCGACGCCTTCGCGCGTCCAACTGCCTTCACGCGGCAGCGCGCTCAGGATTCGGTCGGCCAGCAACGCGGTCAAGGCGGCGCAGGCCAGGGTGAGCGGGATCAGGTGATGGACATCCCGTGACTGGTCGAGCAGCACGATGGCCAGTCCGGCGACGACGACGACAAGCCAATCGCGGTGCCCGGCCGTGTTCTCGTCGTGCGCGCGGCCATCGAGTCCAAAGCGGCGCTCCATCGCGGTGTTGATCTGCCAACGGATGAGCTCCACCAGCGCGCCGGCGATGATGAGCGACTCGTAGAGTCCAAACCCCAGCATGGCCCGCCAGTAGGGCAGGATCCCGGGCCGCAGAATCCCAACCGCAAAACTGGCCAGACCCTGCAAGGCGTCGCCCATCCCCGACAGGTTCCACAATCCGGTGGTCGCCCCGAGCGCAAGCGCCGCAAAGGCCACGAGGCCGGATCGGGCCGAGAGCAAACCGCCCAGACCGGCCGGCCGGGTGATCAGCGCGATCGCCGCCAGAAAGATCAAGGGGATGGCCCCGTCGATGCCACTGGCGACCAGCAGCCCGAGCCCAACAGCCGTGCCGGTGGCCCTCCCCCGGCGCAGCATCGCCCAGGTCAGCATCGCGATTGCCCAGGCCAGGGTCGCTCCATCGGCCAGGCGCGCCACATACCACAAGGTGGGCGAGAAGATCATCAGGCTGGCCATGATCAGGGCCGCCCGCCGTCCGAGCTGGTCGCGAAAGGCCATCGGGGTCAGGCACAGGGCCGCGCCCGCGATCGCCGCCACGAGCCGCGCGCTGAACTCATTTGCCCCCAACAGCGCAAAAAGGGCGGCTTGCAGCCCGCCATGCAGCGGATTGAGCAAGGTTGCCGAGCCACCCCGGGCCACCGCCAGTGCGGCATTGGCCGCATTGGCCTCCGCGCTATTCAACGGGATGGCGTCCAGCATCCAGGCCCGCGCCAACAGCGCAAGCCCGCACATCGCCGCCCAGAGCGCATGCTCAAAAGTCAGGCGCTCAAGCGCGTTGCGCCGCGGGGCTGTCCCGGCGTTGATGAGCGGCGGAAGGGGGGTGGTCACTTGCATGCGTAGAGTGTGGAATTCCCGGAGCGGAACGCCGCCGCGCACAGCCGGTCGAACTTCGCCAGGCCTTCGGGTTTGTAGACTTGCCGCTCGGCCTCGCCCACCACGACATAGGTCACGTCAAACTGGCGCAGGATGCGCCGGGTCTCGGTATCGTCATTGATGATCGAGTACAACCGCTCGATCTGGGGTTCGCGCAGGCCGGGCACCGTGTAGTTCCCGCGCCACTGGTTTTCGTGGCCTCCCCAGCCCAGCAGCGTCGGAAGCCCCGTGAAGGCCGAAATTCGGCCTGAATACACATACGAAGCAAACCCCTTTCCGGGGGCTTCGACGATGACCGGGGCGCCCGTGACATTGAGATTGATCCAGTCGATCAGCCGCGCGTCATCGGGGTGATATTGCTTGAGATAGGCAGCCCCGTCCAGCGTAGGTGTCCGGCTGAATCCATCCGTGCGCGATGCCGAGGCGAAGACCGGCCACATCAGACCCAGGCCGACGAAGACCAGGGCGACAATGCCGATCACCTTCGAGAAGACCTTTCGATCGCCCAGCAGGGCAACGATGGCAAAGCCGCCGGCGACGGACCACATCGTCCAGCCCTGGAAATAGAACTTGAACACGGTGTTCATCCGGGTGCCGAAGTTGTCGAGCAGGAAGACAAATTCAACCGAGGCCGTGATCAGGGCGCCCAACATCAGCAAGGTCAGGGCAAACAGGCCGGGTGCGATGAGGGCAGGCGCCAGCGTCGCGGCCACGTCCTCCGCCCCGATGCCTTCGCTTGCCGGCCGAACCCGCGGACCGAGCGCCTGCCAGGCGATCACCGCGCACAACGCCGCGCCGGTGATCAGGATCAGGGGCGTCCACGGTCCGGCGGCGGACGGGTCAAATGGGTTGATCCGCTCCGTCAGGCGCTGGCCGACGACGGCGCTGCT
>JAGOCU010000420.1 GCA_017998555.1 Thermoflexales bacterium | reverse complement strand
GATGCGCCGCTGATCGTTGCCGAAGCCGTCTGGCAGTACAGCTATCACGTCCTGGCCGGCCTGCGCGACCACACCGGGCCGATCCTGACCGTGGCCAACTGGAGCGGCCAATGGCCGGGTCTGGTCGGTCTGCTCAATCTGAACGGCAGTCTGACAAAAATGGGCGTGCAGTACAGCAGCCTGTGGAGCGCGGATTTTACGGACGCCTTCTTCAGCGACGGTCTTCGGCGCTGGATCAAGACCGGTCTGCTCAAACATCCTGCCCGCCACGTGCGGGATCTGGACATCAGCCTGCTCCCCCCGCGCGATGCGAAGCTGGGCGAGAAGCTCGGCCGTGAACTGATGCGGGACAAGGCCATCCTCGGCATTTTTGACGAGGGCTGCATGGGAATGTACAACGCCATCATCGACGACGAGCTGATGAATCCGGCCGGGATCTACAAGGAGCGCCTGAGCCAGTCGGCCCTGTTCGCCGAAATGCGCAACGTGACCGATGCCGAGGCTGCGGCCGCGCGCGCCTGGCTGGATGAGCGCGGCGTTGTTTTTCATACCGGCCTTGACCCCGCGACTGAGCTCACCGATGCCCAGGTTCATGAACAGCTCAAAATGTACATCGCCGCCGTGCGCATTGCGGATGCATTCTCGTGCGATGCGGTGGGAATCCAGTACCAGCAGGGCCTGAAGGATTTGACTCCGGCCTCGGACCTGGCCGAGGGCCTGCTCAACAATGTTGAGCGACCGCCGGTCGCGCGGGCGGGCACCGCGACGGAGATCCGGCCCGGCCAGGCGATCCCGCATTTCAACGAAGTGGATGAGGGCAGCGCGATGGATGCGGTCGTGACCAATCGGGTGTGGCGCGCGCTGGGCTTTGACCCGGCCACAACCCTGCATGACCTGCGCTACGGCGAGCGCTATCAGGGCGGCGGCATCGACGAATTCGTGTGGGTGTTCCTGATCAGCGGGGCCGCGCCAGCATCCCATTTCATCGGTGGCTATGCCGGCGCGATCTGCGAGCGCCAACCGCCCATGTACTTTCGGTTGGGTGGGGCGGCGTTCAAGGGCGTGAGCAAGCCCGGTGAAATCGTGTGGAGCCGGGTGTATGTCTCGGGTGGAAAACTGCACGCCGACGTCGGCCGCGGGACCGTTGTCGCGCTGCCGGAGGCTGAAACCAGCCGGCGCTGGGCGATGACTACGCCGCAGTGGCCGATCATGCATGCCGTGCTGCACGGGGTGACCCGCGACCAGATGATGGCCCGCCACAAATCCAACCACATTCAGGTGGCCTATGCCCCTGACGCGAAGCGGGCTGATCGCGCCCTGGCGGCCAAAGCCGCGATGTTGAGCGCGATGGGCATTCGGGTCCACCTGTGCGGCCTTGATGCATAACGATATGGGGAAAGCCCGTTCCGCAAGTACTGCGGATCGCGCTTTCCCCATTTGGTTCCGTGTTATCTTGCGGCCCTATGCCGAGCGACAACAAGACACCCCTGATGATCAATGGCAGCCGCATCGATGACGTGCTGCTCGCGAAGAAGTCCATCACCCGCTGCAACATCGCCACCTGCAAAGGCGGCTGCTGCTCCGATGGCGTGTGGGTGGACATGGCCGAAGCAAACGCCATCCGGGCCAATGCGGAGATGATCAAACCCTTCATGCCCGCCGAGCGCCACGATGTTTCCGAGTGGTTTGGCGAGTATCACAACGACGACGCGGCGTTTCCATCCGGCGAATACACCGGCACCAACACGGTGGCCGATCCGACCCACCCGAGCGGCGAGACCTGTATCTTTCTGCGCCCTGAGGACCGCCACTGCGCCATCCAGGTGGCCTCGATGGCCAACGGCTTGTCGCCCTGGGCGCTCAAGCCGCACTATTGCTGCCTGTTCCCCCTGGTCGACACGTACGAAGAAGACGTGCGGACCGTGACGATGGATTACGAGAACAGCCTGTTCGATCGCGGCCATGGCTGCTTTGAGGGCTGCCTGTGCGAGCCGCAGCCGGTGTTTCAGATCTACGCCGAGGAGACCGCCCTGGCGATCGGACTCGATGGCTATCGGGCGTTGTGCGCGGCGGCCGGCGAAGAGCCGCGTTTGTAGTTATTTCCGAAAGCGACATACCCCGGCGGAGCCGGGGTATGTCGCTTTTGGAATTTCGTCAGGCCAGCACCTTGAGCGCGCCGGGCACGACGCTGATCTCGAGTGCCCGGACCGGCGATCCAAAGTCGGCGAACATCTCGCCATCCATGTGGATGGGCAGGGCCCGCTCCCAGCGCGCACTCAGGCGGGTGAGCGATCCCAGGGCGACCTCTTTTGTGAAGCGCCCGTGCGTGCCGCGCTGGAACTCGGGCAGGAGCGTGAGCATGCGCGGGCGCGACATCGGGCGGGCCAGACAGTACTCCAGCACGCCATCGTCGACGCGCGAGGCGGGCGTGGTGTTGAATCCGCCGCCTTCGCGCGGACCGTTGCCGATGGTCAACATGAGCGCGCTTTCGGCCCGCACCTCGCCGTCGATATCGATCTGCATCGCCGTCGGCGCGAAGTTCCGGGCGATGGTGTCGAGGGTGGCCAGCAGATACATCGTGAAACCGCGGGCAAAGGCGTAGCGCCGGGTCGTAAATCCCACCGCGGCGTCGAAGCCGATGCCCAGGGTGTTGTTCCAGTATTCCTGGCGGCCCGTGTCATCACGCGCAACGCCCACATCTGACGCCCGGGTCTTGTTTGCGGCGATCGCCGCGAGGCAGGCTCGCATCGCCGCGAAGGGTTCCAGCGGCACGTTGAAGTTCAGGGCAAAATCATTCCCCGTCCCGAACGGAAC
>JAGOCU010000419.1 GCA_017998555.1 Thermoflexales bacterium | reverse complement strand
GGGAACCACAGGCCACAGACCGCAGAAAGCGCGAAATGGCCGCGCTCCGCGGTCTTCAGTCCGCGGTCTGCGGTCTTGCCCCTGCGTTATAGTTACCCACCGCAAACACCATGGAACCCCTGATTTACGATCTCTCCTCGCCTGGTCGCGTGGGCGCCGTTTTGCCCGAGTCCGATGTGCCGCACACGCCGCTGCCCGAAGGCCTTTTGCGCGCGGCGCTGCCGCTGCCCGAAGTGAGCCAGATTGACGTCACCCGCCACTTCACCCGCCTGTCGCGGCTGAATATGGGCATCGACACGAACATGTATCCGCTCGGGAGTTGCACGATGAAGTACAACCCGCGGATCAACGAAGACACCGCGCGGATGGCCGGCTTTGCCCTGGCCCATCCGCTGCAGGATCCGGACGTGTCGCAGGGCGCCATGTATGTGCTGTATCAGCTCCAACAGTTTCTGGCCGAGATCGCCGGGATGGCCGGGTGCAGCCTGCAGCCCGCGGCCGGCGCGCAGGGCGAGTTCACCGGCGTGCTGATGATGCGGGCCTATCATCGCGCCCGGGGCGACCACAAGCGCACGCGGATGTTGATCCCGGATTCCGCCCACGGCACAAACCCGGCGACCTGCACCATGGCGGGTTTGAAGGTGGTAGAGCTTCCCAGTGATGCGCGCGGCAACATCGACCTCGACGCCCTGAAAGCCAATCTTGACGATACGATCTGCGGTCTGATGATCACCAATCCGAACACCCTGGGGATGTTCGAGGAGCATGTCGAACAGGTCGTGCAGTTGGTGCATGCCGCCGGTGGGCTGGTGTATGGCGACGGGGCCAATATGAACGCAATGGTGGGCGTGTGCAAACCCGGCGAGATCGGCTTCGATGTGCTGCACTACAACCTGCACAAGACCTTCAGCACCCCCCACGGCGGCGGCGGGCCTGGCTCCGGGCCGGTTGTGGTCGCAAAGCGGCTGCTCGACTTTCTGCCCGGGCCCATTGTGGTGGCGGCCGATACCGAAGGCGATGAGAACGCGCCGCTCTACGAATTCTTCACCCCGGCCAAATCAATCGGCCGGATGCGCGCCTTCTACGGCAATTTCGGCATGCACACCCGGGCCTACACCTATATGCGGGTGCATGGCGAGGAGGGTCTGCGGGCCAACACCCTGAATGCGGTCCTGAACGCAAACTACATCCAGGAACGAATCAAGGGCGTGTATCCAGTGCCGTATGGCCACGAGCGACATTGCATGCACGAGGTGGTCGCCCAGGGCAAGATCGAGGGCGCTCCCGATATTCGAGCGTTGGATATCGCCAAACGCCTGATGGACAAGGACTTCCACCCGCCGACCAATTACTTCCCGCTCATCGTGCCCGAAGCGCTCATGATTGAGCCGACCGAGACCGAGTCAATCCAGACGATCGACGCGTATATCGCCGCGATGCTCGAGATCGCCCGCGAGGCGGTCGAGACCCCCGAACTGCTCAAGACCGCGCCGCACAACGCGCCCATGCGCCGGATGGACGAGGTCAAGGCTGCGCGCGATCTGGTGCTGTGCTGCAAACCTGACTGACGTAAACATGAATCGATCTGCTCAAAACGCCTGGATCACGGTCGCGGTGCTCTTCTCGGCCGCGGCCATCCTCTTCGCGATCTCATTTGTGGGTGGGCGCGCGGCTGCGCCGGCCGCGGCGGCGCCCGCAGCGGCCGCGCCTCCTGCCGCCGCTGTCCCGACCGCGCGGCCCGTGGCAACCGTCGGCGCCGCGGCCAAGCCCGGTGTTACCGCTGCTCCGGCGGCCCCCGCGGGCGCGGTGACAACCGCGAGTGGCCTGCAGTACATCGACAACGTAACGGGCACCGGTCCAAAACCACAGAAGGGCCAGACCGTGGTCGTGCACTACACCGGCTATCTGGACAACGGGACCGTCTTCGACAGCTCGCGCCAGCGCAATCAGCCGCTTGAGTTTGCCATTGGCACCGGCGCTGTGATCAAGGGTTGGGACGAAGGCATTGCCACGATGAACGTGGGCGGTCAGCGCCGGCTGATCATCCCGCCGGCCCTCGGCTATGGCGCGGCAGGCGCAGGCAGCGGGCGCATTCCCCCGAATTCGCGCCTGACGTTTGATGTGGAACTGATCGCCATTAAGTAGGTTTTCGAAAAACACAAACGCCGGCTCCCAAAGGGAGCCGGCGTTTGTGTTTTTCGATTATCGCCGGGCGATTTCGAACATCGGCTTCTTGGGCGCATCCGGAGGCGGGGTGGGGCCGGAACCTGGGGGCGGAGCGGCATTGCCCGGATCCTTGTCCGGATCGTACTTCGGAAGAATCCTGCCGGCCTGGAGCATGATCGAGGTCAATCGGGCCGCGGTGTCGCTCCGGTCCTCCTGGGCGAGCTGCTCGGCCAACTGGCCCATCACCGCCGTCAACCGATCATCGGCGCCGGTGTCCTTCAGTTGCGTCAGCATTTTCTCGGTCTCGTCGGGGAATTTCGCCGACAGGAGCGCATTGATGACCTGGACCTCGGGCGGCTGGCGCTCGGTCATGATCTGGGTGCCGATCTGGTAGACCGTGCCCAGGGCCTTGAAAAGCTCCTCATCGCCCTGTTGCTGGGCCTGTTGCATGTTGGCCTGGAGCAAGCTGAAGAAGGCGTCGTCGATCTCGCGCTCGTGCGCGCGGGCGTGCTCAAGGGGATCCTCGGCGCCGAGGATGTCATTGACGAGCGCGGCCTTGGTCTCGAGGAATGCGCGCTGGCTGGCATCCAGCCGATCGCGGATGTCCTGCACGTCCTTGCGCAGGTCGATCAGGCGCTGCTTCTCGACGGGATCG
>JAGOCU010000418.1 GCA_017998555.1 Thermoflexales bacterium | reverse complement strand
GCGGAGATTGTGATTTCACCGGATGTTTTGATAAGGCGTCCGGCGGCAGCGATTGCGCTGGGCGTAGCCTCATGAAACTCTCAGTGCCGAAGGCCTGCCCAACCCCTATTCACGACTACAATCGCGAGAGGAGATCCTAACAGCCATGGCCAACGCGAGCAACCCGCTTCGTCTGCCCGAGCCCCGCAAGGCGCGCAAAAAGATCGACATCCCCTACAACCGGTGGCCGGAGAGGATTCGTCGCGCGATCAAGAGCTTCATCACGATCTTCATTGTGATCAGCATCCTGATCACGATTTTCTATGTTGCCACCATCGACGATGTTTCTCTGAACGTCTTTTTCACAGGCCTGTCGACGGCGGCTTCCGTGGTGGTCCAGCTGGCGGCAGTGATGCTGACCATCATCGTGCAGTTTGGCTTTCTGTTCTGGTTTCTGTCCCGCCCCAAAGTGCAGATCATCCGGCCGGGCGATGATTCCACTGTCACCTTCGACGACTACTGGGGCCAGCCCCAGCTCGTCAAGCTTGTGCGGCAATGGATGTCGCTGCTGCGCGACCGCAAGGAATTCGAGCAGATGGGCGGCAAATACATCAGCGGGCTGCTGTTGTATGGCGCGCCCGGGACCGGCAAGACCCTGTTGGCCAAGGCCGTCGCCGGCGAGTCCGGGATGGCCTTTGTCTCCGCGCTTGGCACCAGTTTTTACGGCATGTTCTGGGGCATGGACATCCTGATGGTCCTGCGCTTCAGCAAGATCGCCCGCGATCTGGCCAAGAAGTATGGCGCCTGCGTCGCCTACATCGACGAGATTGACGGCATCGGCATGTCGCGCTCCGGTGTGCGCGGCGGGGCCGGCGGCGCAGGCGGCACGACGATGGGGGGCGGCATGGGCATGATGGGGATGGGCTCCTCATTTGCGCTGACCACCCTGCTCAGCCAGATGGACGGCATGGGCGAGAACAGCGCCGCTGAAAAGCGGGCGATGCGTTTCTGGAAGTTGCTCGGCCGCAACTATGTCCCCAAGCGCAACTGGCACGTCATGTGGATGGGCAGCACCAACCGCCCGGATGTCCTCGATCCCGCGCTCACCCGCTCCGGCCGTCTGGACACCAAGATTTCGGTCGACGCGCCTGATCGGGCCAGCCGCCGCATGGTGATCGAGGGCTATCTCAAGAAGATCAAGTGCGATGACACCGTCGACATCGAGGCCCTGGTCGCCGATACCGTCGGCAAGACACCGGCGGATATCTCGAGCGCCATCACCAAGGATGCGGTCCGGATCGCCTTCTTTGACGGCCGACGGCTTGTTTCCATGCGCGACATCGACAAGGCCTTTATGGAACAGGGTCTCGGCATGGAAACCCCGATTGAGGAGATGGATGAGGGTCAGCGGCGCGTCCTGGCGTATCACGAGGCCGGCCACGCGGTGGCTCAGTTCTACGTCATGCCCGATCAGAAGATCGTGCGCGCGACCATCGTCCGGCTCTCGAGCGGCGCGCAGGGGCACGTTCAGCCGGTCGACACCGTCGAACAGCACATCGAGCCCGTCATGCGCTATGCCTACGACACCATCGTGTCGCTGGCGGGACGGGCAGCCGAGAAGATCCTGACCGGCCAGATCTACAACAGCGTCGGCGGCGACTACATGTCCGTCCAGCGCAACCTCTTCCTGATGGCCCGCACCGGATTCTTTGGCCCCTCACTGGCCCTCGAGCTGGCCGGCGACTCGATGTCGCGCAACAACAAGGTGCTCGAGAACTACTGGATCCAGCTTGAAGACATGACGGACCGCCTGCTCCGCCGGCACTGGAAGGAGGTCACCGCCCTGGCCGAGGGCCTGCTCGCCCATGGCACCCTCAGCGGCAAGGAAGTCGTCAGCGTCATCGAGGCGAATCAGAGCGCCGATGCCGCCGGCGCGGAGAACGTGCCTGGCACGCTGGCCGCCATCCGCTCGCAGGTCCGGGCGCAGGCGTCCGCGGGCGCGCGTGGCGCGCCGTCCAGCACCGAGAGCTTCTATGTGCCCGCAGCCGCCGGCATGGGCGCCGGTGATGTGACGACACCTGAGGAGGTTGTCGTCATCAACGGGACCGCAACGCCCCCAACACCGCCAGCGCCGGCGCCTCCGCCGCCCGCCACCCCGCCGCCGGCCCCGGTCCCGGCGCCCGGGCCCACCCAAAACGGGAACACCAATGGCGCTTACGCGCCGGAGCTCATCCACGACGGGCGAGGCAGTTACGCGCCCGAAGAGCAGCCGCGGCCATGAGGACCTTCGTCCTGAGCGGAGGCGGAAACCGCGGCCCCCTCGAGGTCGGCGCCGTGCGCGCCCTGCTGGAACGCGGGATACAGCCCGAGATGATTGTCGGGTCTTCGGCCGGAGCGCTGAACGGGGCGATGTTGGCCTCCAATCCAACGCTCGAAATGACCCACCAGATGCGGCAGTTGTGGGTGCGCGCGGGCGAGCGCAGGCTGATCTCAGCCAGCCCCGGCCGGTCACTCTGGCAACTCGTGCGCGGCGCAAGCTACATCTCGGACAACAAGGCCTTGAAGCGCTGGATTACGCGCCGGGCGCTGCCGGGCGGCCGGCGGACCTTCGGCGATCTGCCGATCAAACTCTACGTCACGATCGCCCATCTGCGCACGCACACGTTGTATGTGTACGGCGACGATCCGACCGCCAGTGTCGCCGATGCCGTCGTCACCAGCGCGGCCGTGCCGGGCTTCTTCCCGCCCACGCTGCGCAAAGGCGAGGTGTTTGTGGACGGCGGCGCGGTGTCAAATCTGCCCGTTCGATTGGCGGTTTCGCGCGGGGCGACCGAGATCTATGC
>JAGOCU010000417.1 GCA_017998555.1 Thermoflexales bacterium | reverse complement strand
AAGGACTTCGGCGTCAACGCGCTGCGGGGTGAGATCGTGAGGATGCCCGAGGCGGGCATCCTCGACGCGGCCGGCGTGATCCGCGAGGCCATCACCGCCGCGGTGAGCGGCGCGATGATGGCGCTCAGCACCGACGCCACCGTGCTGCGCAGCAACCCGCCCCTGGTCTACGAGCCCTGACTGGCCATTAGCGGAGTTATTCGGAAGCAACAGCCCCGGCTTCGCCGGGGCTGTTGCTTCCGACATCAAGGAGACCCACCTCATAGATCCTGCGCAGGGTCTCCTCGATGTCGGGCTCGCGCACCGCGAGGTCATCGAGCTGGAAGCGCGCGCTGAGCCGGCCGATGATGTCGGCGGCCGATGACTCGGCCCGGGCGAAGCGATATGTCGCGCGGCGGCCCTCGCGCCCAAACAACCGCGCGCCTTCGACCGCCACGTCCGGGTAGTCCTCAGCGAAATCGACCTGCAGTTCCCGGTCGCCGCCATAGCGGGTGATCAATTCGGCCAGCCGGCCGTCGTAGATCAGCCGGCCATGGTCGATGACGATCACCCGCTCGCACAACCGTTCGACATCAGACAAATCATGGGTGGTCAGGACAATGGTCGCGCCGCGCTCGCGGTTGATCTGGCGGATGAAGGTCCGGATGCGCTCCTTGGCCACGATGTCGAGGCCGATCGTGGGCTCGTCCAGAAAGACGATGCCCGGGTCATGCAGCAGCGCGCCGGCCAGATTGGCCCGCATGAGCTGGCCCAGCGACAGCGTGCGCACGGGCTGCCGGATGAACTCGTCCAGCCCGAGCAGATCGCGAAATGTCGCCAGATTCGCCGCATAGCGCGCGGACGGAATGGCGTAGATGTGGCGCAGGAGCGCAAAGGAATCCTGCACGGGCAAATCCCACCACAGCGTATTGCGCTGGCCAAAGACGGCCCCGATCCCGGCGACATGGGCGCGCCGCTCGCGCCAGGGCACCCGCCCGTTGACCTGGACTGTGCCCGAGCTCGGGACCAGGATCCCGGTCATGATCTTGATCGTCGTTGACTTGCCCGCCCCATTGGGGCCGAGATACCCGACAATCTCGCCCGGCTGGATGTCGAAGCTGACGTCGTCGACGGCAGCGACGGTGCGCATCTCGCGCGCCACGAGGCCGCGCAGACCAGCCAGGCGCCCCTTGGGGCGATCGGCGACCCGAAACGTCTTGTTCAGATGGGCGAGCGAGATGATGGCGCCCATTTATGCCCCCGTCGACGCGTAGCGCCGCAACCCAAACCGAAAGCCGAGGAAGGCCAGGGCCAGCAGCCCAAAGCCCGCCAGCGGGGCCAGGAACGAGGCCCAGACAGGCAGGCCGGCCGGATCGGACAGATCGAAGAAGAACAGGGCCGGATAGTAGATGATCAGGGCGGTCGGTATGACATAGGTGAAGATGCGGCGCAGCCAGTCGGTGTAGATGTTCATCGGGTAGGAGGCCATCGTTGTGCCGCCATAGGTGAAGATGTTGACGATCTCGAGCGCCTCGGTCGTCCAGAACGACAGGGTCGCCCCAAACACGAACAAGGCTCCATAGAAGGCGACTGCGCTGGCGAAAACGAGCGGGAGATAGGCAATCTTGACGGGCGTCCAATCGAGGCTCAAGTTGGCAACCGCCAGGGCGAAGATCAGCCCGCCCTCGAGAATCCGCCCTACCCGCCTGAGCACAAACTCCGAGGCGAAGATCTGGACGATGAGGTTGACCGGGCGCAACAGGATCTGGTCAAGCGTGCCGCGTCGGACATGCTGGCTGAAACTGGCCGGGTCAAAGCCGCTGAAGAGCATGTCCATCAGACCAAACGCCGCCTCGGTCAGCCCCCACAGGAAGGCGATCTGCCAGATCGACCAGCCACCCAACCCGCCAAAACGCCCGAAGGCCAGGGCCAGGGCGGCGAACTCGACAAAGGTGGCCAGGAAGGCGCCCAGCGCGTCGAGCAGAAACGACACCCGATACTGGAGCTGCGAGCGCAATGACGCGGCGATCAGGCGGAAGTAGATCATTCAGCCCCCCAGGATCGTCAGCCGGCGAATGCCCGCGGCCAGCACGAGCCGCGCGCCGAGATAGAGCGCAGCCGCCCAGAACGTTTGCAGCGCCACGGCGGCGAGCGCATCCGGCCCGCGCGCCACATTGACAAAGATTTCGATGGGGGTGTTGACCATCCCCGCGAACGGCAGCAGCCGGATGATCCCGCCAACCCCATCCGGGAAGAAGGTAATCGGCAGAAAGAACCCGGCCAGAAACATCTGAACAAAGATCGCAATGCGGGCGACCCCCATCGCGTCGGTGGTCCAGAAGGCGACCAGGCTGAACATGAAACGCCAGGCGAACGAGCCAAACCAGGCGAGCCCAAGCGAGATGCCCAAAAGCGCCGTCTGGCCTGCATCGGCAGGCCAAACGATGGGATAGGCGAAACCGAAAGCGAGCAGGAGCGGGATGCCCCGCATCAGCAGTTGCGAGATGGCCCGTCCGAAGTCCTGGGCGGCCCAATACCAGAAGAAGTCGACCGGGCGCTGCAGATCATTGGCGATCTCGCCGGTCTTGACCGACCGGAGCAGGTCCCACCAGCCCCACAGCGCCACCCAGCCGATGAGCGCCTGGGCGACGCCCATGAAGGTGACGCTCTCGCGCAGCCCGTAGCCGGCGACCGGCGCGCCGCCGCGCGCGTCGAACAGGGCGATGACGACGGCCGCCCGGAGCAGGCCAAAGAAGAGGTTGGTGATCAGGCCGGCCAGGTTCGCCGCGCGATAGGCGAACTGGCGTTGAAACGCCGAGCGGGCCAGGGCGAAGAGGGCGGGCATAACGT
>JAGOCU010000416.1 GCA_017998555.1 Thermoflexales bacterium | reverse complement strand
GCGATCGCCGGGGCCGGTCTCAGTATCCGACAGATTCAGGCCGAGCTTGGCGACGTTCTGGCCGGGCGCGCGACGGGTCGAAGCAGCCCGGGCGAGATCACCATCTACGGCGCGGTTGGGCTGGCGTTTCAAGACCTCGTCGTCGCGTGGCAGGTCTATCACGCCGCCCAGCTCGCCGGCGCGGGGACACGCATCGGGTTCAACGATTAGTCGTCATTCGCAAACTCATGTGTTGGAAGCGACATCCCCGGCTTCGCCGGGGATGTCGCTTCCAACACATGAGTTTGCGAACCCCGTTCATCCACCCGCTACAATCGCCGCTGCATGTCAACGGGCAAACAGATCCGCCTGACGTCGATGGCCACTTGCGCCGGGTGAGCGTCCAAGCTCGGGCCCGAGGCCCTGGCCGCCGTGTTGCGGCCGCTCCAGGCGCGCTTCAAACCAGCCGACTTCCCCAACCTGCTGGTCGGCCTTGGCGCGCCCGATGACGCCGCCGTCTACCGCTTGAATGACACCCAGGCCATCGTCCAGACCGTCGATTTCTTCCCGCCGGTCGTCGACGACCCATACTGGTTTGGCGCCATCGCGGCCGCCAACGCGCTCAGCGACATCTACGCCATGGGCGCCGAGCCGCTCTTCGCCCTGAACCTGTGCGCCTTTCCGGAGGACCTCGACACCGACGTCATCAGCGAGATCCTGCGCGGTGGGGCGGATAAGGTCGCCGAGGCCGGCATCGCCATCGCCGGCGGGCATAGTGTGAAGGACAGGGAGCCCAAATACGGCCTGTCGGTGACCGGTCTGATCCATCCGGACGACGTGATGGCCAAGGGCGGCGCCCGAGTCGGCGACGCATTGGTGCTGACCAAGCCCCTGGGCGTGGGCGTGCTGACAACCGCCCTCAAACGCGAGGCCATCGCCGATCCCGCCCAGCTCGACATCGCCATCGCCAGCATGGCCCGGCTCAATCGGAGAGCGGCTCGCGCCGCCAAAACAGCCCGAGCCACGGCTGCCACCGACATCACGGGATTCGGATTGATCGGGCACGCCCTCGAGATGGCCGGCCAGGCAAAGGTTGGGTTTGAGATCGCCTGGGACAGCCTGCCTTTTCTGCCTGGCGCGCTGGCCTATGCCGAGCAGTGGATCTTCCCAGGCGGAGCGGAGACCAATGCCCGGGCCGCCCGGTCGGAGACGCGCTTCGCGCGCAAGCTCGCCGATTGGCAGGAAATGCTGCTGTTCGACCCCGAGACTTCGGGTGGGTTGCTCATTTCGGTTGCGCGAGATCGGGCCGACGGCCTCCTTGCGGAGCTGCGCGCCGCCGGAGAAGAAGCCTGGATCGTCGGCTCGGTCGTGGCCGGCGGCGGTATCGTCGTTGCCTAGCGTTTCCCGAAACGATGATCCCCGGCAAAGCCGGGGATCATCGTTTCGGATTCGTTAAGCAATCCACGGCGCCGGCGGCGGCTCGGCCATGCGCGCCATGAGCCGGCCGCCCAGATACGTGGCCTGACAAACCAGGCGCTGCGCGCCGGTGCGGGTGTGCGAGAACACATCGTCAAAGCTGAAGCTGCCCTGCTCCAGGCGAAACAGCGCGATGTCGGCATTCGCCCCTATCGCCAGGGACCCAACCTGCCCGCTCAGACCCATGGCCGCCGCCGGGTGCGAGGTCGCGGCCGCAATGACGTCCGGCAGGCCCATCCCCAGGGTGAGGAATTTGCTCAGGGTCGTGGGCAAATCGAACATTGGCCCGCGCACGCTGAGCTGGTGGATGTCCGACGAGATCACATCCGGGCGCATGCCATGGCGGAGCATGGCCTCGGCCGTCTCGAAGTCAAACGAGCCCGCCCCATGCCCGATGTCCAGGATCACGCCCGCGTCCTGGGCGCGCCGGGCGGCCTCGAGCGGCCGGCCATCCGCGTCGATCAGGCGCATGTTGTGGCCGGTGCAGCAGTGGGTGAGAATATCGCCCGGCTTGAGATAGGTCAGGACTTCCTGGATGGTGGGCGGACCCTTCCCGATGTGAACCATGAGCGGCATGCCGACGTCGTCGGCGACCGTCCGCGCGCGCCGGAGCGGCTCGATCCCGTTCCCGCCCACGGTGTTCATGTCAATCCGGGTCTTGATCCCAATGACAAAATCGCGGTTGGCTTCGGCCAGCTTCGTCGCCAGGGGCACATCCAGGTAACCCAGATTCGCCGACTCCCAGGTCGGGGCGGTCAGCCCGATTCCGGAGATATTCAAATACGCATAGATCCGCGCCTGCGACCTGCGCGCAACGAAATCACGCAAGCCAATCACATTCCACGCGCCGGCCGAGCCGACATCCAGCCAGGTCGTAACCCCGGTGCGCGCGGCGACCGGGTCGGGTTCAATCCCCCAGTAGGTGGCCCCGTGGTAGACGTGGGTGTGCAGGTCAACCAGGCCCGGCACGACGAGCAGGCCGCTCGCGTCCACCACCGCCGCCGCGGCGCTCTCGAGAATCGAGGGCTCCACCGCGGCAATGCGGCCGCGGCGCACGGCGATGTCAAAGGGACCATCCCGGCCGGAGGCGGGGTCGATCAGGCGTCCGTTCTTGATGATGAGGTCGAATCGCATGGGGAGATTGTAGCCAGCCCAATTCGGTTCGCAGCCGCTACAATTTCCCCATGCGAATCGCGACATTTTCGATCGTCGGCTTTGACGCCGACAAGCTCGAGTGGGGGGTGGGCGTGGCCAGCCGATTTCTGGCGGTGGGCGCCTATGTGCCCTTCGCCCGGGCCGGGGCCGGCGCGATCGCCACCCAGGCCCTGGCCAATCTGGCCTACGGGTCCGAAGGCCTGGCGCTGCTGGCGGGGGG
>JAGOCU010000414.1:1442-2837 GCA_017998555.1 Thermoflexales bacterium | reverse complement strand
ATGTCGCGCTTGAAGGTGTGGAAGTCGCGGGGTTTCTCGCCGGGCACGGCCCGGCTGAAACCCGTGCTGACTGGGTCGATGAAGACCAGATCGGTCTCATCGAGCAGTGAGTGCGGATTTGCGCTGAGCTGATAGGGCGGGGGCGGCAGGCCGCCGATCTCGTCCATGGCCGCCCGGCGCGGACCCAGCAGCCCGAGGTGTAGCCACACCGACGACGATCCCGGACCGCCGTTGAACGAAAACGTGATGGGGCGGCGGGCGACGTCTTCGACGCCATCCCGGGTATAGGCGACGAAGAAGAAGGCCGCCCGGGCCTTCTCGCCCTCGCTCGCCCCCTCCTTCTCAGCCTCCTCGCGCAGCACCAGTGTGCCCGTGGTCGCGGTGTAGGCGATCTCCTGTCCGCCGATGGTCGCAGTGTGGTGGGTGACGACGATGTTATCGGTGGGTTCTTTGGGCTTGGTCTCGGCCGCGTCGGCTTTCTTGTCTGGAGTTGGATTGGTCATGTCGATAGGTCTCCGGCCGGGCGCCTCACAGCGCCCGGCGATACATGCGATGGGTCTTGTAGAAGTCGATCCCGAGATCGCGCAGTTCGCGCTGCATCTTCGAGTTCTCCACCCCGACCTGCACGCAGTCGGCGTGGGCGAAGCCGCCCTCGATCACGCTCTTGCGCATTTCGTCAAACAGGATGGCGGTTCCGCCCATCCCGCGATACTTCTCGCTGATCCCGGCCCCGTTGATGTTCACCCAGCGGGTGCGCTTGAACTCGCGCAGGAAGTCCATCCAGCCCAACGGGAAGAGCCGGCCGCGGGTTCGTTGGCAGGCCGCCGAGACGTCCGGGTAGGCCAGCAAGAAACCGACTGGGTCATCGTCCTTCATCACGATCTTGATCAGTTTCGGGTCGGCGAACCAGGCGATTTGGTCGGCCATGGTCTTCACCTCATCGGCGCTGAGCGGCGTGTTTCCCGTCGTGTCGCCCAGCGCCTCGTTGTAGAGCCGGAGCAGGGCGGGGACCGCCTGCTGGCGCAGCTCGCTTCGCCGGGTGTAGCGGGCGATTCGCAACCCGCGACGCTGTTTGACCCGCTCGGCCAGGCGGCTGATCTGTTCGAACCTGGGCGCATTCAAGGCCTTTGGATCAAGGTAGCCTGAGACGATGTCACCATCGGTTTCGAAACCGGCGGCCGCAACAAGCGCGTCGTAATAGGCCGGATTGTAGGGGATGCCAAAGGCGGGGCGATGCTCGAATCCTTTGATCAGCAGCCCCAAACCATCCAGCGCTGTGAATCCTTTCGGTCCGATGATTTTGGTGAGTCCACGCGCCCGCGCCCAGTCGAAGGCGGCCTCAAACAGCGCCTGGGCCGCGAGCGGGTCGTCGGCGCATTCGAACAGGAAGAAGAA
>JAGOCU010000414.1:0-1342 GCA_017998555.1 Thermoflexales bacterium | reverse complement strand
AATCAGCGAGATCAGGATGCCCAGGCCGGCGATCGCCATGCCGGCCACCATCAGCGTGCGGCGCGGGATGCGGGCGCTCAACCGTCCGGCGATCGGCGAGGCGAAAACGCCGGCGATGTAGACGATGTAGGCGCCTGACACCAGCGCCTGGGGCAAGCTGAAGGGCGGCGCGGTCAGGTAATACGGCAGATAGGTGAAGGTGCCGATAAAGGCGAAAAATACGCAGCCGCCGACCAAAAACGCGCCCAGCAGTTTCCTGTTTCCAAGGTGCAGGAACATATCGCGCTGGGCCCGGCTCATCCCGCTCTGACCCGTCGTCGCCTGCTCGGGCAGCACTCGCGCCATCAGCACGGCGGTGAGGGCGGTGACGACCGCAAAGAAGATGAAGGGGGCGTGCCAGCTCGTCACCGAGGCGATCAGCCCGCTCAGCACGCGTCCCGTCATCCCCCCGACAACGGTAGCGCCGATGTAGTTGCCGACGACCCGCCCGACATCGCCGGGCTGGAATTCGGCCCCGATGTAGGTGACCGCCACGCTGGCGACGCCCGGCAGCAGCAGACCCTGCATCGCCCGGAAGATCAGAAAGATCGGGAAGTTTGGCGCGATCGCGCACAGAAAGGTGGGGATGGCCAGCAGTCCGCAACTCGCCACCATGACCTGTTTGGTGCCCAGGGTGTCCGTCAGCGGGCCAAAAAAGCTCGACGCGATCGCGACCGCCAGCACGGCCAGCGACACCGATAGGGCCGCAATCGCCGGCGCGATGCCATACTCCGCCGACAAGGTCGGCAGGATGGGCTGCGGGATATACATGACGCTGTAGATCGCGATGCCGGCGAAATACAAGACGAGCGAGACAGCCCGGATGGATCGGCGTCGTTGGGATGCGGCGGGGATGGCATTCACAACTGACTGGGTTCTAGCACACTTTCGGTGGCACAATCGGCGCATGCCCATTCTCTTTGTCGACCTCGTGCTCCGGCCCGGCGAACGCGCCCCCGCTTCCGCCGCCAGCGTTTTGGCTGACCAGGCCGGCCACCTGTATGGCTCCGGTCCCGGCGATACCTGGGTCGTCGTGCGGGAAATCCCGGCCGGCGGTTACGCCGAGAATGACTCGCCGGAGGGGGTCTACTTCCCCGCCTTCGTGCATGTTGTCCGGATGCAGCTTCCGGACACCCTGGTTCTCATTGCCGAGGCCGCCCGTCTGGCGGAGATGGCCGGGCGGGCCCTGAACCGCCCGCCCGACAACGTCCACATCATCTTCGAGCCGTCAGGTGGTGGGCGTGTTGCGTTTGGCGGCCGCCTGCGGGGATAATGTGTTCTGTGGGATTCGGTATGCCCCAGC
>JAGOCU010000415.1 GCA_017998555.1 Thermoflexales bacterium | reverse complement strand
TCAAGACCAACCCCATGACGATGACAAGCGCAATCTCCGCCCCGAAAAAGACGAAATAGCGGTTCAGTGAGCCGCCCCGCATGGCATCGAGGGCGATCCCCCACAGAATCGGCGAGAAGCCGGTGGCCAGGTTCGCCCCGGTCTGATATACGGCGAAGAATTGAGAACTGCCATGCCGATCGCCGCCCATATTCATCAGCATCCGGGTGCCGGCCAAGTCAAGCAGCCCAAACCCGAGCCCATGCAACGCCATCAGGATTGGCGCGACGATGAGCATGCTCGGGACGAGCCGGCCCGCCATCGCGAACCACATTGCGAAGTAGAAGACCAGCCAGGCGAGCCCAAATCCAATGTAGCGCTTGCTCCCGCGCAGTTCGATCCGGCGACGCCCATACCAGAGCGCGAGCATGCTGACACCCTGCGCAATCGCCGCGATCTGAATGATGAACCCATCTGGCAGACCGACCTCCTCGCGCACAAAGACGATGACAAAGGTATTGGCGGCCGCCGTCACGAGCTGTATCCCAAATCCAAAGGCGGCATAGATCATGAATCCGCGATTGGTCAGAATGGAGCGCCACGGAACGACCGCCCGCACGGTCTCGCCGGCAGGGCCAGCCACGCTGGGCGCCGGCGGGATCCGATTCAGGAAATACAGGCTGGCCGCACCCGCCAGAAAACTGAGCGCGAACATCGCCGAGTAGCCAATTGCGGTGCGTTCACCCGACAGAATGGTGCCCGAAATGCCGAGCGCCGCGACACCCGCGGCGGCGGTAAAGGTGCGATCGCGAGTGAGAAAACGAGCCCGCGATCCGCGTGGAATGAGCGCCGCCGTCCAGGGCAGCCAGCTCCCGGCCGCATAGCCGCGAATCAGATTGAACAGAAACAAGCTCAACACAATCGCAGCCACCGAAAGCTCGCGCGAGACGAGCGGGGCCACCCACGGCAGGGCGCACAGGAGAATCAGCGTCGCCACGCGCCCACTCCACCCGCGCATGACCACCGGCCGATAGCCGACCTTGGCCGCGTACGGCGCGACCAGAAGCTGGAGCATGGCGAGCAACGGAGTGAAGGCGGCAATCAGCCCGAGGATGCTGGCCGTCGCGCCCAGCTCGCGCGCAAACAACGTCAGTGGGCTTCCCAGCGCGATCGTATACGACATCGCGTTCAACGCTTGAAAGCTGTGAATCGTCAGATACGTTTTTCGGGAGAGCTCCGGGATTTCAAGCAACGGCGCTGGATCTTCTGCCATCTCGGCTATGGCGGCATTCTAGCGCCGGCAACGGGCTTTGCCGCCATGCGCGTTTCTCTACGCGCCACTCGTGAAAGGCGCTTCCAGGCGCAAGTAGAATTGACTGCCCAACCATGCTGACCTTTCAAGATCTCATCCTCACCCTGCACGCGTTCTGGTCCAAGAAGGGCTGTCTGATCTGGCAGCCGCACAATCAGGTCGTTGGCGCGGGCACGCTCAACCCCGCCACGTTTCTGCGCGTGCTAGGTCCCGAGCCGTGGAACGTCGCCTACGCGGAGCCTTCAGTCCGGCCAGATGACGGGCGATTTGGAGAGAACCCGAACCGGATGTACACCCACACCCAGTATCAGGTCATCCTCAAGCCCGCGCCCGAGAATTCGCAGGAGATTTATCTCGAAAGCCTGGCGGCGATCGGCATTGACCGCGCCCACCACGATATTCGCTTTGTCGAGGACAACTGGGAGTCGCCTGCCCTGGGGGCGTGGGGGCTGGGTTGGGAGGTCTGGCTCGATGGGCTCGAGATCACCCAGTACACCTACTTCCAGCAGGCCGGCGGCTTTGATCTCAAGCCCGTGTCGCTCGAGTTGACCTATGGCCTCGAGCGGATCGCCATGTATCTGCAAAACGTGCGCTCGGTGTGGGACCTGCAATACGACGCGTATCGCACGTATGGCGACGTCATGAAAGACACCGAGGTCGAGCGCTGCGAATACGCCTTCCATGACGCCGATGTGGAAGTGCTGAACGAAAACTTCGCGAACGCCGAGCTGGAGTGCAAACGCGCGTTGGACAAAGGCCTGGTCGCGCCCGCCCACGACTATGTCCTCAACATGTCAAACACGTTCAACCTGCTCGACACGCGCGGCGCGGTCGGCGTGACCGAGCGGGCCCGTTTCTTTGGGCGCATGCGCGATCTTGCCCGCCAGGTTGCGGTCAAGTACGTCGAGCAGCGCGAGGAGCGCGGCCACCCATGGCTGCTCAAGCCCCAGCCAATGGTTGTGGCCCCGCCCAGGTCCGCCCACCAGACCCTCAGTGTCCCGCTGCGCGCCATCGAGACGCCGGCCCCGCTTCTTTTTGAGATTGGAGTCGAGGAACTCCCGGCCCGAGACGTGCCGGTCGCCCAGGCCCAGCTTGGCAAGTTGTTGACCGCCGCCCTCGATGACGCCCGGATCGAGCATGGAGCAGTTGAGCTCTTTGCGACGCCGCGCCGCATTGCGGCGCTGGTCGCCGACGTGGCGCCGCGCCAGCGCTCGCTTGACGAGTGGGTGAAGGGCCCGGGCGCAAAGGCCGCCTTCGACGCGGCGGGAAAGCCAACCCCGGCCGCAATCGGGTTCGCGAAGCGCTTTGGCCTGGAACCGTCGGCCCTCGTGGTGAAGACCGATGAGAAGGGCGGCAGCTACGTCTACGCCGCCCGGCATGAGGATGGGCGTCCGGCCGTGTTTGTGCTGTGCGACGCGCTGCCAAAGGTTGTGGCATCCATTGCGTTCGAGAAATCGATGCGTTGGAACGCCAGCAACATCGCCTTCAGCCGGCCGATCAGTTGGTTCACTGCCCTGCTCGACGATCAGGTCATCGCCTTCGAGTA